>JAAXUD010000453.1 GCA_013336205.1 Lentimicrobium sp.
GATTTAAAGCAGTGTATTCGCCGGAGGAAGTATCGCGTGATGTAATTCAATTACAGGAAGGAGAGATAAATAAGAAATCAACTGTAGGTACAATATCTTATATGCCGGCGATCTTTGGTTGCTATTGTGCGGCAGGAGTTATAAAAGATCTGATTCAATAGTATTTTCTTTTGTGTTTGAGTTATTACTTTATCCTGTTTTATTCATTAATAAATTTACCGTAAGTGAGATTTCAGTGGGTGAACCCAGTTAGCTTCTATTGAAAAAGACATCGCATTTCCGGTTATCAGAATACCAGTATTTATATTTCTAAATGATTGAAATTCGGTATTATGATTAATGATACAGAGACAAAAAGGCTTAAGCAAAGAATTTCCGAATTAGAGTCGCTACTGACTGCTAATGGAGTAGAAAATAAAAATCCTCCCGGAACAATCGTTAATTCTAATCTTTTCAATCATCTGATTGAATCAATCGGTGATTTTGTAGTTCTCACAAATGAGAAAGGTGAAATCAAATATGTCAACCAGGCAGTAACCGAAAGGTTCGGGTATACGCGGGAAGAACTATATGGGCAAAGCTCAGCTATGCTGATAAATCCGGAGGAAAGGAAAACGAAAATTAAAGAAATCCTCCAGGGCACTCAAGAAGGTTCATGGCAGGGTGAAGTAGGGAATATTACAAAAACCAGCGATAGATTTATTGTTAATCTTAAAACCTCCGGATTCAGGGATGAAAATGGCAATACTTATTATATAGCTATTTCACACGACATTACCCTTCAGAAAAAGGCTGAAAGCGAATTACTCTTTGAGCGTGAACTCTTGCAGAACCTAATGGATTCGATGCCGGATACGATTTACTTTAAGGACAATCAAGGTCATTTTACCCGTATTAACAATGCACAGGCTAGAGTTTTAGGTCTCAAGACGCCTGAAGAAGGAATTGGATTAAGCGATTTTGATTTCTTCGACGCTGAGCATGCCTCTGCAGCATATTCAGATGAACAGAATATTATCTCATCAGGCATACCCCTGGTTGCGAAACCTGAATATATAAAAACAGCTGACGGCACTTACAAGTGGGTTTCAGCAAGCAAAGCGCCATATATCGACAGATTTGGCAACATTACCGGAATTTTAGGCATTAGCCGGGATATAAATGCTGAACGCATAACACTTGAAAAACTTTCTCAAAACGAAGCCTTACTGAATGGTGTAATTGATGGATTATCAGATATGATTATCATCAGAGATCTGAACATGAAGCCATTAAGATTAAACAAAGCGGCAACTGAATATCCTGGAATTAAAAATGACACCGAAAATGAAACATCTTTAGTTAAACTTCCTGGAGATGAATTGTTTAATTCAGATTTCAAAAAAGCACTTCAATCAGGTTTGATTCAGATTAATGAGATATTTGACGGAAGCAATGCCAGACATTTTGAGTGCAGAACAATACCCGTTAAAGACATTAATCGGAATATTTCCCTGATCATACAACAGCTCCGGGATATAACAGAGCAAAAAATTTCCGGGCATCTGGCAATAGAAAATCAGGAACGGTTAAGAATTATTGTTAAAAACCTACCTGCCGGAGCCTTGCTGTTGAGGAAGAATGAACTTTACATGAATGATGCCGCAATCAGGATTACCGGACTTCAACAAGGAGAAATCATTAACCATGACGATTGGTTCTCCATTGTTTTCAGAAGTGACTCAAACGCAATCCGTGATCTTATTGACTCGGCAGGAAGTCCGGGAAAGCTTGAAAACAAGGAATTTAATTGTTTTCGTGCCGATGGATCACCTTTCATTGCTGATGTAAGACACTTCAGTGGAATTGAGGGTGAGGTATGGCTTTTTTCAGATATAACTGATAAGAAAAAAACAGAATCCGACCTTCAGGAATTATACCAGCGGTTTTCTCAAATTACAGCTAACGTTCCGGGCATGGTTTATCAGTTCGTAAAACATCCGGATAACAGTTACAGCATACCCTATTCGAACGACTATATCAGCAGGATATTCGGCATAACATGGCAGGAAGCCTTTGAAAATCCCAATCGGATTTTCTCCAATGTTCATCCCGATGATGTACAATTACTCATCCAATCTATTGAAGATTCAGGGAGATTCCTGACACCCTGGGATCATGAATTCAGAATCAACAACATTAATGATAAAACGATATGGGTCAGAGGATCTTCAATTCCAACCAGGCAGGAAGACGGTTCAACCAACTGGTATGGATTTATCACTGACATATCACAAAAGAAAGAATCAGATGAAGAGATAAAGCAAACAAGCAGGCAACTGGAAGCTACGCTTGATGCAATCCCGGATCTATTATTTGAAGTTGATGATGAAGGTCGGATTTACAACTACCATTCCCCGAGTGAAACGAGCTTATATACAAATCCTGAGAATTTTATTGGCAAAAAAGTCAGTGCTGTGCTGCCGGAATCTGCCAGTACGCCCGTTTTGCAAGCCATTCAGGAGGCCGAAGAATGGGGCTTTTCTTCTGGTGTGTACTATCAATTAAAAAAAGGCGATCATACTTTTTGGTTTGAACTGAGCATTTCAAAAAAGAATACCAAAGATGATTCAAAGAGATACATCGCTCTAGCCAGAGATATAACATCCAGAAAGCGAATTGAGTTGCAATTATCCAGTCAAAGCAAGGTTTTGGAAGGGGTAGCCAGGGCAACCACAGCGCTGCTGGTCGGACAAGACATTGATGAAGCTATCAATTACGCATTCAAAATAATAGGAACAGCGGCACAGGTTGACCGGGTTTATCTATTTGAATATCACCAGGATGTTGAAAATCCTGAAGAATTATTGATTAGCCAGCGTTACGAGTGGTGCAGCCCCGCAATAGAGCCTCAGATAAATAACCCTGATTTGCAGAACTTACCGGCAAACTTTATTCCGCGTTGGACTGATTCTTTTAATTCAGGATTGTCAATCAGGGGATTTGTCAGGGATTTTCCTGAGAATGAAAGAGAAATACTTGAGCCGCAGGACATAATATCTGTACTGGTAGTTCCGGTCTTTGAGAATAACAAACTCTTTGGCTTTGTAGGATTTGATGATTGCACCAGGGGCTACGAATGGACACAATCGGAGAGTCTTATATTGCAAAGCCTTGCCTCAGGTATCGGAAGTGCAATTTTGCGCGAGCGTTCGGAAGAAAAGCTCCGTTTCAGTGAGAACCGGTTCAGGGTTATGTATGAGGAGTCGCCCCTTGGGTTGCTGTTAAGTGATGAAGACGGCAGAATTATAGATTCTAATAAGGCTTTCAGGAAATTACTTACCTGTTCTGGGGGAAAAGTGACTGTTGATTCTTTCTACGATCTTATTCCTGAACAATTTTCAGCCTTGAAAGAAATCGTAATCGGTGAGTTGAAACACACCGGAAGATCTGGTCCGATAGAAATACATCTGGCTGCTCCCGGTGGGAAGAAGATTCCTGTTTTGATGAATCTTGTCCTCGTAAGGGACCTCGACCAAAGGCCAATGGTCTGG
>JAAXUD010000454.1 GCA_013336205.1 Lentimicrobium sp.
TTCAGATCAGAAGCAGATCAAATCTTGGGGGGTCAAAAGCAGGAACAGTAGATGCGTTATATGGTACAATGAAAGAATTCGAGTTTGGTGATTATCAGTTCGGGCTGATGGAGACCGCAATAATCAGCCTCACTTCCATGAGCGAAGCCTACGGTTGTTCTATTGACGGGATGCTTGGATACGATTTCTGGCAGAAAGGTGTTTTCTGCTTCAATTTTAAAAAGAATGAAATCAGCTTCAGTGCATGGAAAGGGGGCGTAAAATGAAAGTCAGATTAATTATTTTGTTTTTCGTTTTATTTTTATTGCCGGCAACAAAAATCATTGCCCAGAATAAGTCTGATAATGTATGCTATATAAACAACGACAGAATATATTTCCAGCTCGACAGGCGTTGGTCTGATTCAGAAAAAAAAGAGTTTTCATCAATATTCAGTCTTGACAGTGCCCTGATTGCGCAAGCATTGAATTTACAGCCGGTAATTATCTATGATAGTATTACATGGGAAGTAAGCCGGATAAATGACAACATAGTCGAATTGTCAAAATCTCTTGAAAATATTGAATATACTTACCACGAAAACGATGTCATCTTGATGGATGACAGCAGGTTTTTTCTACCGCTGATCAGCCCGCCCTTGTTTTATACACCTGAAAAGTATGGCTTCAATAATTTTTCGGAGAATGCAGCTTTCAGGTATGAAAATGATACTGCTTATTTTTTGCTTCCCGGATTTCAGAAAGCCAGTTATGTTTATTTATCGGGGACTTTTAACAACTGGAGTACCATGCAACTCCCGATGCAGAAAACAAACAATGGTTGGGAAATCAGGCTTCGGCTTGCACCAGGAAGATACCTTTACAAGTATATTGCAGATGGGAAATGGATTTCTGATCCGAATAACCTTCAGAAGGAGCGCGATGGACAGTCCGGGTATAATTCAATTCTTTATTGCTACAACCACCTGTTTGAATTAATGGGTTATGAAAAAGCGAAAAAAGTTTACCTGACAGGAAGTTTCAACCACTGGAAAAAGAAGAACATCAGATTAAGCAAGGTGGATGGAGGCTGGGCTCTGCCCATTTATCTGGAGGATGGAACGTATGCCTATAAATTTATTATAGATAAAAAGTGGATAACTGATCCCGGCAATAAAAATGTCCGTGCTGATGCTAATGGCAATCTGAATTCATTTCTGGGGATCGGCGATACACTTATGTTCAGGTTAAAGGGTTTTGAAACGGCACAATCGGTCATATTGACCGGCAGTTTTAATGGCTGGAGTCATAATGAGCTTAAAATGAATAAAGTGGCCGGAGGGTGGGAATTGCCTCATGTGCTTGGGCCAGGGAATTATGAATACAAGTTTATTGTTGATGGAAGGTGGATGCCCGATCCTGCAAATCCCTATACAACTGGCTCGGGTGATTATGTCAATTCTTGTGTTACATTCAAGCCAAACCACACTTTCACCTTATCGCAGTTTACTCATGCTGAGCGGGTAATAGTAACAGGCAGTTTTAACGGCTGGCAGACGGATAATTACCAGATGGAAAAAACAGGAGGGGTCTGGACCTATTCCCTGTTCCTTCGGCCGGGAAAATACACCTACAAGTTTATAGTCGATGGCTTCTGGATGATTGATCCTGCCAATGAGACCTGGGAAGGGAATAGCCAGGGTACCGGAAATTCGGTTTTATGGATTGAGCCGTAGATGGTTTTTGAATTTTATAGGCTGTTGCGGCTGATCAACGGATTTGCGATAACGGGCTTAATTTCAACCGACCATTCACAGCTGCCAGTGATTGTAAAATCAGATACCCCTGGTAATCAAATCCTGGCCAGCCGGAGTTGCCCAACTCAGGGCAGAATCTTAATTTGATGTGCTGGCACAATTTTGTTCTATACCCATTAAATTATGAACCACCATTTATTCATTATTGTCCACGTTTTAAGATTTCTTCACCAAATTGAAACTTTTCCAGTTTAATAATTGACCTCAGAGCATTTATTTTTCTTCTACTTTTTGCAAGATACTTCGACTTCGCTCAGTACAGGTCAAAAAGTAGCAACTTAGCGAAGCGATCTCAAGCGCACAAATAAAATAAGAGTTACGCGCTTAAAAAATCTCGGCTTCGTAAAAATTGCTAAAAACAGGCGAGCGATTTTGGTAAAAAGAAACGAGCCTGCCGGCCGCAGGCAGGGTTGATACAGTATTCCTCTTCGTTAAACCGATGTACACTAATCTTATGTGCATAGCTACACTTTCCCGATGCGTTTCTTCTCTCTTTTACGCCTGTCTGCCTGGTTGCCCAGGCAATCAGGCAGGCTGCCTGTTTTCTTAACGCAATTTTTACAAGGCCGGTCCTTTTGTGCTTAATCCTGGCCGATGAATATTTTACTTATTACGAGACCAGTTTACTTATTACGAGATCTGATTTCCTTTAGCGAAACTAATTTTATTCCATTAATTAATGCCTGCAAAAACTCCTTAGCCTCCTTTAAGATTAACTCCAGCACATCAAATAAAAATGCAGCCCAACTCTGCAAGGGATAAAGCTTTCTTTATCAGGATAATAATTTGCTTAATCATGGTTGTCAGTTTAATAGAGTGATAACTGTTTTAACTTCGACATTTCCTTTAATCATGGCCCAGACAGGACAAAAAGTCTGTTCTGATATATCAATAGCTTTCTGTACTTCCTGTGAAGTCAGCTCATTTGATGTTATTATAAATTCTATAGTAATTTCTGAAAACGAGGTTGGATGCTCAGTCCGCCTTATTCCGCTGACTTTCATGTCATAATTTCTGATGTATTTTTGCATTTTTCTCAACAATGTCAATACAGAGGCAGAGGCGCAGGCGCCAAAACTGATCAGGAATAACTGCAATGGCATATAGCCCAGGTTATCACCGTAAGGCGGAATGTAATCTGTGTCGATTGGTTCAAAATTTCCGGCTTTGCCGACAATATGCAGTTTGCTGTTGACAAGGCTGAGTGTTGCCACCAGTGGTATTGCCTGTGTCTGGGTTGAAGTATCGGTGCTCATTTTAAAATTAAATTGATTAATTGTTGTCTTCGTTTGTTGAAACGACAAAAGTATAATGCCAAATGAGCTAAGGCAATAAATTGGACATGAATGCGCTTTTTTGGTGGTTGAATTCGCGAAGTCAACGAATGAATGGCGAATGGGGTTACAATAGTCCGTTATTATAAGAATCACGCAATGACGCTAAGACGCAATGAATTGATTCTGAATGATTTATAATCTACAAATCAATTTTACGTAATTCGCTGTAAATCAATGAATTAAAAATTTATAAAGGGGGTATTGGGTTAAGTACCTGTGTTTATAAATTTCTCAGTCTGAACAGGGCGGTTTTGCTTACCTTAACCAGTTGCAGCCAAAAACAATATAGATGGCAAAATCATCTGTGCTTTTGGCGAAGTCCATTCCCATCTGAGCCCCGAATTTCCGGGCCAGCAGGTATCTGAAACCAGCTCCGGCCGAAGCAGTGCTTTTCCCTTC
>JAAXUD010000065.1 GCA_013336205.1 Lentimicrobium sp.
TTTAATGTTTTTGATATTTGGATTTATTAGATTTATGAAATGCATTTCAAATAAGCAGGACTGGTGAAATTATCCTTAGCGAGGACGCTAAGGATAATTTGGGAGGTGAGATTTCCCTAATCTATGACGTTAAGTAAAGTTTTTAAAAGGGGGCGTGAAATTATCCTTAGCGAGGACGCTAAGGATAATTTTCAGGAAGTAGTTTCAGGACTTTCTACAAAAGCAAAACTTTTATCCGCGAAATTATACCTGCTTTGCTTCGGACCAATACAAAGTAAATTCCATTGGCCAGACCATTCATACTGATTGCAGATCCGGAAGCAGCCTGCATGCGATTCTGTATTACCAGCTCACCCCTGGTGTTATAAATCATAACTTCCACGCCTTCGTCGACATTGAGCAACATTAACTGCTTGTCAGACAGGCTATAGGAAATTTTTCCGGAATCAGAGATTTCATCCTCAATCCCTACCTCTTTCTCAACGCGCTTTAGTATTTCCTGCACCCAAAGTGCATACATGGCGCCACTTGGATGAAGTCCGTCGGTTGCTACCAGTTCCGGCTGAGCCAAACCACGACGGGAAATCGGGGTAATATCAATATATGCTACATTGTAATTACTGGTAATCTGTCGGTTAATATTATTAAACTCATCAATTTGCGAACTAATGGATGGATTCCCGTTTCCGTAAGGAGTAAAGGCATAATCAGGAATGGACAGCACGAATACATGCGACGGATTGTTTCCCGCCAGGGAAATTGCCTGAAGCAGCAAGGATTCAAATTCAGTGGCATAGGTCTGAATGTTGCCTCCCTGAAACTGATTGTTTACCCCGATCAGTAATGAAACCAGGCTATAGCCGCTAAGCGGCTGCTGCTGATTGATCGCATTCTGAAGATTGTCTGTTCGCCAACCGGTTTGTGCAATTATTTTCAGTTCACCGTTTACATAACCGAGTTTGCTTAGTTCGGTGATTAACTGTTTTGGCCATCTTTCATTCACTCCAACACTCTGTCCAATCGTATATGAATCGCCAAGAGCCAGAAAATGAACAGGCTCCCTTACTTTTATGGTTTGGGCTTCGCCAGATTGAACTATAAGAAGCAGAATAAACAAAAACAATATATTTTTCATGGTATAGTGCCTGTTTAACTTTAAGCAATTGTAGGTTAGAATTAACATTGTCACTTTTAAAAAAAAATATAACAGATAAAACCCCCGAATGGTTGATTCATTTAAAAAATGCGTAGGTGATTCTCCTTGATGGGAGAACTTTAGCAAATTTTAAATTGTCTGTGGGGGATACGTGGAATTAACCTTAGCGAGGACGTTAAGGTTAATTTGGGAAGATTTCAAGGACGCAAAGGTTAGTCGAAGGAAGAGAGTATCATGGAAAGCTTATTTCACAGCTTTTAGCCTGTGCATCTTACCGCTTTCCAGAATATTGATGAGGTAAACTCCAGCCGGGTAGTTAGAAACCGGCAAACTGAAGTGGTTATCATTAATGATTCCATTATACAGCAAACTACCTGACACTGAAGAAACTGAGATCTCAGCTTTTGCTGTTTCAATACCTGATATAAAAAGCAAATTGCCCGTAAAAAAAGCTTTAACATTCTCAGCATCTATTTTTTGTGTGCCGGTATTCAATACAGTAAAACTAACCTCTTCCGAAAACCCGGAGCCAGTAAATGCCTGATCAACGGATTGAACCCTTAAAAAATAATCTCCCGGATCAAGTGAACGAAAAATCATAAAATCATTGTTTCCCGCGTTACCGGTGCTTGCTGTAAAGCGCTTACCCGTCAATATATCAGACTGAGGACTGACAAGATCGATTCCACCTGTTTGCGAACCAGCCATTACATTATAGCTGACAGCCATCTGCGGAGATTGCTGATCGTCAGCCCTGCTCCAGCTTACAACAGCATAGTCGCCCGAAACATAGGTTGACAATCCTGCCGGAACATCAGGAACAGTATTTTGATGGTATGTTCCGCTGATTAATTCGTTGATGTATAGCTTTGTAACCGGCGATCCGGCAAGACCGGTAAGCAGTAAGTCATAATCGCCATCGTTGTCAAAATCACCCCAGGCCGAGGATGATCTTTCTGCAAATGACAAGCCGGCCGGATACTCATCAAAACCTCCCACTCCGTTATTGGCATATAGTCGGGTTGATGCATTTCCGCATCCTGCATTCTGACCTGAAAGCATAATATCGAGGTCTCCGTCATTATCATAGTCAATCCAGTCGGAAGGGCCCAGTGCGGTGCCGATAAGACCGGCATCGGCAAATCTGAAAGAATTGGCGCCATTGTTCTGATAAACATAAGATACGGGAACCAGCGAAGCATCCTTGCCGGTAATAAGTATATCGAGCTTGCCGTCGTTGTCAAAATCGCCCCAGCGGGCTGAACCACCAACAGCCCCTTCAACAGGAACTTCGAGGCGGGTAAAATTCCCCTGATTGTTCAGATAAACAAATGCTTCAGCAACTGAGCCGGCATCGCCAACCATCAGCAGATCAAGATCCCCATCATTATCGCAATCGCCCCAGTTTAAGGCAGGGGAATTCATAATTGTAAGCCCATGCTCCGTTTCTGCGAAAGTGCCATCGCCATTGTTGTGGTATAGTTTGGTATTCCATCCGCCAGAGATTACAAGGTCGGGATAGCCATCGTTGTTATAATCGCCCCACGCCAGGTCGCCATCGGCACCTGCATTATAAAATCCGGCATCGATCAGTTCGAATGTGCCACTGCCCGAATTCCGGTAAAGGCGGGTTGCGCTTCCATTCAGGTCCTGACCAGTCATTACAATATCCATGTATCCGTCAAGATCAAAGTCAGCTAAAGCAAGGGCACTGTTGTAAAGTCCCGAAATGCCGGACTCTATCGCAACAAAAATGCCTGCATCATTCAGATAGATTTTCCCAAATGCCTCAGCATTAATATCCATACCGATGGTAACCAGATCAAGATCAAGATCGTTATCAAAATCTGCAAAGGCCACCGCACTCCGTCCGATTCCGGGAATCCCGGAAAAAGACTCAACAAAGGGCTGCGCTTTGGAGATACTGAAACTGATACTCAATAGAAGTAAGGAGGAAAATAATTTATTCATAAAGCCGGATCCTTGAGTTTTGGCTGTGAAAATACAACAAAACGCTTAAATATATGCAAGTTTCAACATATATTCATTTGCATCCGGCAGAAATTCAATTAAGTTTATAACATACAGTATCTTTACCTAAAGCCGATTTGCACTATTTTGAAATAAAAAAGGGAGCCAACAGCTCCCTTCGAAATCTCCTGCAACTATTGTTGTCTCTTTTTGAATTCAGCCAGACCGTTATCCAGGAATTCTATGAATTTTTCGACATCCAGGTCATATGCTTTGGGCGTTACAAGTAATTCGCCCTTTAAATCCAGCAATACATAGTAAGGCTGCGCATTGATGTTGTACTTACTGATCTGATAATCGGCGTATTTTTTGCCAATGGTCTTTTTAACTTTTCCATCATAGGCAGATGTAATCCATTCCGATTCAGGAAGTTCTGTTTTATCATCCACATAGAGCGCTACAATGATAAACTCCTCACGCAGTTTCTTCAGCACACGCGGGTCGGACCAGACCCGGGCCTCCATTTCGCGGCAGTTCACACAACCGTGGCCTGTAAAGTCAATAAAAACCGGTTTCTGCTGTTTAGCAGCACAAGCCAACGCCTGTTCATAATCAAAATAGCCTTCCAACCCATGTGGCAGGTGAAGAATATCACCATACAACGGTTTATCGCACAGCGCTGAAGCTTTTTCTTCACTTCCACCGCTGCTGCCGCCATATACCTGAATATTGTCGCGAACTATTTTGTTGAGATCAAAATCGTGGGTAGCCTGTGGTGGAAGGTAGCCTGATAATGCCTGCAGGGGCGCTCCAAACATTCCCGGAATCATATAAGCTACGAATGTAAATGTTACTATGGCCATGCCAAGTCGTGGCACGCTGATAAATTTCAGGTCACTGTCGTGCGAGAATTTGAGTTTACCCAGCAGATAAAATCCCATCAGGGTAAAGATAATGATCCAGAAAGCAAGATAAATTTCGCGGTCGAGGATACCCCAATGGTAGGTTTGATCAGCAATGCTTAGAAATTTCAGACCAAGCGCCAGTTCGATAAACCCAAGTACAACTTTTACAGAGTTGAGCCAACCGCCCGATTTTGGCATATTGTTGAGCCAGCGCGGGAAGAAAGCGAACAAGGTAAATGGCAGGGCAAAAGCCAATGAGAATCCAAGCATCCCAATGATG
The DNA here is from genome assembly GCA_013336205.1 of Lentimicrobium sp. Taxonomy (GTDB): domain Bacteria; phylum Bacteroidota; class Bacteroidia; order Bacteroidales; family Lentimicrobiaceae; genus Lentimicrobium. Next base: position 4,313 of record JAAXUD010000065.1, read on the forward strand.
GGTTCAAGCACTTCCCCCCCGGCTGAGGCTACAAGAATTGCCCCGACAATCGGGCCTGTGCATGAAAATGACACCAGCACCAGGGTAAAGGCCATAAAGAAGGAGCCAATAATACCGCCGCGATCGGCCTGTGCATCGGATTTGTTAATCATCCAGCTGGGCAAGGTAATCTCAAACATTCCAAGGAATGAAGCAGCAAAAAACATAAATATCAGGAAGAAAAGCACGTTGGGAATCCAGTGCGTACTCAGGAAATTGGCAAAATTGGCACCCAGGGTAACCGCAACCAGTGTTCCGATTACTGTATAAATCAGGATAATTGAAATTCCATAAAACAGAGCCTGGGCCTTGGCTTTTACCTTATCCTTTTCCTTCAGGAAAAATGTTACCGTCATAGGAATCATCGGGAACACACATGGAGTGAGAATTGCAGCAAGACCGGCCAGAAATGAAAAGAAAAACAAGGTCCAGAGTGAGGCATTCTTATCCATACCTCCGGCGTCAACCTGATTTATCTCGCCTGTTTTTAAGGTGTCTGCTTTTACCAGTGTATCAGAGGCGGGCTTAACACTATCTGTTATGTTTGCTTCGGGTACAGCCTTCTGATTGCCGTCAGGGGCAGCAACGGCAACAATCTCCGGATTGCCCTTTATATTAAACTCATAATCAACAGTTTCCGGAGCCAGGCACTGTTTATCGTCGCAGCACATAAACTCAAGGTACCCGGTAATTTTAAAATCTTTCGCAGAAAGTACCTTAATATTCTGGGTAAATACAGCCTTGTCGGCAAAGTATTTCAGGGTTGCCTGAAACTGATTGTCATATTCTTCAATCGCTTTTGGTTCCTTAACCTTGCCGATGGTTTTATAGTCCGCACTTTTTTCAAACACAAAAGATGTTGGCACCGGTCCGTCGGGTGGTGGCGGAACATCCTGTGAATACAAATGCCAGGGCTTATCTATAGTAGCAGTAAAAATCAGCTGAACCTCGTCTTTTGAAATCTGCTTCGTGCTGAAATTCCACTTTACCGGTTTAAGCACCTGGGCGCTCGATAGCACTGGCAAAACGACAGCCAATACAAGCATTAACAGGGCATTTTTTAGAATTTTCTTTGTCATTATGTTGAGATTATTTGCACACAAGCCGGCTAATCAAGCCATTCTATTTTGAGAATTGATTTTGTTTCAGGCGTAATACGATAGGCATTGCCAATCCGGTGTCCGACCAGCCAGATTATGTCGTTTCCACTGATCAGCAACCAGGCATTTTCCTTTTCGATGATCGAAAATTTATTGTCAATAAAAAAATCACTGAGTTTCTTCGAATTGGTCATTCCATAGGGCACAAATGAATCCCCATCCTTCCATTTTCTTAACCTGAGCGGCCAGCTAAGCTTTGAAGCATCAAGCATTACGACGCTCCCACTTTTACTGATCATAAGATCTGAATTACTCTCTATCTCACTAAAACGAAGATGAATCGGTTTTTTAATATCCGGATTTTCAACATCGATAAGGATTTCGCCTGCCGGTACATCGCCCGCAACGCCTAATTCAGTAATCATCAGCAAGTCTCTGTCTTTCAGCGCACGGTGAGTGGATGAAAAGAACTGTTTTCCGGGAATATCTTCAAGCGCTGCTGAAATTTCATCTGTAACACTGCGGTTGAAATTAAACGGCTGAAGCAACTCATAGATGTATACCTCTCTGGGTTGCAGTTTTAACAATCCGGGAATTTTAAAGGTCACCATCCCGTCATTCAGAATCTCAACCTGTTCTCTTATCTCTTCGATGTGATTGGTAACAAGCCGCTCGGTTTCCCGGATGCGATCGATGGTCGCTGTAATGGTTTTTCTGAATTCAGGATTAATTTCGCCCAACAAAGGAACAAGATCATGACGAATTTTGTTCCTCACATATTTAGACGACCGGTTTGAACTATCCTCGCGGTAAGCAATCGCTTCGTCACTGGCAAACTCTTCTATCTGGCGACGGAAGGCAAACATCATCGGATGCACTATTCTTGTGCGGTTTGGCAGTATGCCGTGTAGCCCGCTGATGCCTGTTCCGCGCAACACATTGATAAAGAAAGTTTCTATCTGATCGTCGAGGTGGTGGGCTGTAGCTACCGACTTAAATGATTCATTCTGAACCAGTTCATCAAACCATTCGTATCGAAGTGTACGGGCTGCCATCTGAACCGAAACCTTGTTAAAACCGGCATATTCCCTGGTTTTAAAATGCTTCACAAATAGCTTTACTTTATAAGCCTCAGCTATTGACGTTACAAAAGCTTCATCCTGATTCGATTCACTTCCGCGTAAACCAAAATTACAATGCGCAATGGCAAAGTTGAAGCCTGCCCTGTGAAAGAGTTCAGCCAAAACCATAGAATCAACGCCACCGCTTATTGCCAGTAAAATTGGCTCTTTCGGCCCAAAAAGGCGAAATTCGGATACATATTGCTTAAACTGTTCGAGCATGGGGCAAAGTTATAAAAGTTCGCGATAAAATTTAAGTGTGTAGCAGTATAGAAAATCTCTTTGCCGTTTACCTCACTATTTTATTAAAATAACCAATTATAAGATTTTATAATACTCTTATTTAGGGAGTTACCAGATTCAATAAAACAAAAAAATCCGGGAGAAGCGTAAAAAAACTCCCCTTTTCTTGTGTTTTTCACCCGGATTGAGAACAGATATCCAATATTTTTAATATTTTTAACAAAAACACCAGCTGCTGATTTCATTAGGAGGATATTCCCAAAAACACACAAACGCTAAAACAAATCCCCTCAGATTTAAAAGCAGATTTATTTGCTTCAGGCATTACATTATAATGAATAATCAATAAATAATACTGGAATATGATGCACCTTTGCCTATAATATCGCATCCGGGAACTTCGCGAAAGCTATGTTTGACTTATAATGAATAATTCGCGTGGACTATCAGCCAGCTTAAATCGGAGAATGAAAAAATCTTTTTAGCTTGGGAATATAAAACCAGATTCTTTGCACTAAACGCCTGCTATTATGGCTGTAAAAAACCTGCCTAATCTTCTGATTGTCGATGACAATGAACTGAATTTATTCTATCTCGAAGCACTGATCAAACCGGTAAATGTCAACCTGATCAAAGCCACGTCTGGCAGCGAAGCTTTGATAATTACCAAAGGAGTAGAACTGGCACTGGCTATTCTTGATGTTCGTATGCCTCAAATGGATGGCTATGAATTGGCTACGAAAATAAATCAGGACCGGGTTGACGACAAGGTTCCGGTTATTTTTCTGACTGCCAATTTTATTGATGAAACTGAATTGTTCATCGGATACAATTCAGGTGCTGTTGATTATATTTTCAAACCGGTCAGCAGCCATATTTTACTGTGTAAAATCAACGTATTTCTTGAACTTTACAATCAGAAGCTGAAAATCATAAGAGGTGCAGAAAAACTCAAGGAATCATCCGATAAGCTGGTCAGAACAAATAACATGCTTAAGAAGCGTGAAGAAAAACTGGTCCAGGAACAGTTATTTAACAAGGCTTTACTCAACAGTATTCCCGGTATTTTTTACCTTTATTCTCTTCCGGATCTCAGAATGATCATGTGGAATAAGCAGCATGAAACAATGTTTGGATATGAACCCGACGAAATGAAAGGCCGTCATGTTTTAACATGGCATTTGCCAGAAAGAGCGGAAGCTGTGATGGATTCGTTGGAGAACGAATTAGATTCGGGGCAGGTTTCAGTAGAAACACCTCTGGTGAAAAAGGATGGCAGTACCATTCCATTTATGCTCACAGGCGTAAAATTCAAAAGTAATGGCCATAGATACCTAATTGGTATTGGTTCAGATGTCTCTAATAGAAAAAGAACAGAAGAGGAATTAAGAAATTCTCTGGAACAACTTCAACAATTGACAAATCATATTGAAAAAATAAGAGAAAACGAAAGGTTGACCATTGCCCGTGATCTTCATGATGATCTGGGCCAGGCATTAACAGCAGTAAAAATTGATTTGGGGATTATTAAGCAAAAAGTTTCGGATTCCGAATTGGTTTCTAAAATCAATAATGTAACTGCGCTTGTTGGCGAAACCATCAAATCGGTTCAGCGCATCACTTCCCAACTCAGGCCTGAGATTATCGATGACCTTGGACTCAATGCTGCTATTCAATGGTACGCAAGAGAATTTTCAGAACGAAATAGTATTGAAATTTTACTTGACCTGGATGCCAGTATTGAGATTGCATCAGATAACGCTCTAACTCTTTTCAGGATCATGCAGGAATCTCTCACCAATATTGCCAGGCACTCAAAAGCAACCCAGGCTGAAATCAGCCTTTACAAATGCAAGCAAGGCATTCTATTCAGACTCTCCGATAATGGAATCGGAATATCAGACCCGGATTTGAATTCAAAAAAATCTTTCGGCATCATCGGAATGAAAGAAAGAGCAACCTCAATGGGAGGTTCCTGCGAAATATATAGCAATAAAAAAAATCGCGGAACAATAATAGAGCTTACCTTACCTTTGAATATAAATTAAGCGCATGAAAATACTGATTTGTGATGACCATAAAATCGTACGCGAGGGACTCAGGCAAATCCTTCAGCAACTCGAAGAAGTGGCCTTAATCGCTGAGGCCGGCAACGGCAATGAGGCCTGTGCCATTTTAAAAGATATGTGTATCGATATTATGTTACTCGACATATCACTCCCCGATAAAAACGGGTTGGAGGTTCTTCAATCGGTTAAAGAGAAATGGCCTTCAACCAATGTACTGATGCTCAGCATGCATCCTCAGGAGCAATACGCCATCCGGGCTCTGAAACTTGGAGCTTCCGGATACCTTACCAAAGATACCGCTTCTGAAGAATTACTTTTGGCTGTAAAAAAAGTATCGGCCGGGGGAAAATACATTTCTCAGTCGCTGGCAGAAAATATGGCTATCCAGTTTGACCAGAAAAAACAACGCCAAAAACATGAATTGCTTTCCCAACGAGAGTTTGAAATCATGATTCAGCTTGCCAATGGAAAATCTCTTCATGAAATCGGAAATGAACTTTGTATCTCTGACAAAACCGTGAGTACATACCGCAGCCGGATTATGGAAAAAATGGAATTAAACAAGAACACCGAACTTGCCAGGTATTGCCTTGAAAATGAGCTGATTTAAGTTTGCATTTCAAGCTAACTATAATTATAACGATTCTTTTTTATTTCCGATTCCCTGTTTATTCCAATATGATATAGCATTGGAAGATATTCCATTTCGAATGTCCCCCCCCCTGTGTAGTATTTCCCCTACAAAAGAATCAGAATTCCCCTAC
>JAAXUD010000066.1 GCA_013336205.1 Lentimicrobium sp.
AACCTGGCAGGTCAATAATCCAATATTCCAGCATTCCATTCTTCCTACCAACCGAAAGGCTGGATGTCTTTCTTAGAATCGGCTAATTTGCTAATCTGTTAATTATCAGCCCCCACCCCATCTTTACAATTTCTTTACACCTTCCCATGTATTCCTAATACCGTCTTTATAACTTCCGGGCCACCTTTGTAACACAAAAAACAAAGTTCAGGTGGTCACAATTTCCTATATAAAGTCAATACGCTCAATCACTGGCAAAACAATTAAACCGGCTAGTGAATTGAAGAATGCTATCCGGCACTTTCTTGCCTGGAACATATTTCCTTCATTACTTCCATACCTGCTGCCAACTTTGGTCAAACCAAAAATTTCTGAGCCATGATTTTAAATATACTTTTTGCTGTGTTGATTTTCGCCTGGTTTCTTTTCATAGGGTTCCTTGTAATCCGGATTTTTGAAAAAAATTTCTCAGTGCAAAGCAGATATGGAGAATTCGGCCACTTTTCACGCAATCGGTAGACCCTGTTTTTTGATAAAATCCTGACAACAGGTGAATATATCCTTATAAATCCCTTATAAGTTCAACATTAATTTTGTCTCGAACCAAAACATTATCGCAATGACCTCAACAATTTTTCTTTCGGCACACGCATCTGCAGAAGTAAATTCACCAAACGGATATCTGGTGGGATTCATCATCGCCCTGATAATACTCGGGTATCTTATCTACTCACTTGTGAAGCCAGAAAGATTTTAAGTGAATATCTCCAGAATAGCGAATTAGCTCAAAGGGAAGTAAATATTCCGGTCTCAGAAAATTCAGAACAAACGAACCCATTTCGAAAAAGATAAAAGTAGAATGACTACTCAGGATTATATTCAGATTATTGTGTTTTTTGCCGCATTGATCGGGCTTACCCCCATCTTAGGCCAATATATGTACAAAGTATTTACCGGGCAAAGGCATTTTATGTTGCCTCTGTTTGGCTGGCTTGAAAAACTGACTTACAGATTTTCAGGAATCAACGCCCTGAAGGAATCAGACTGGAAATCTTACACTTTTAGTTTACTTATCTTTAACCTTCTGGGGTTGATATTTTTGTTTTTGATTCAGATTTTTCAGTCATTTCTTCCATTAAATCCTGCGAATCTACCTGATGTTTCATGGCATTCGGCGTTCAATACGGCGGTGAGTTTTATGACCAATACCAACTGGCAGGGATATGCCGGGGAAACAACCCTGAGCTATTTTATCCAGATGATCGGCCTGACTGTCCAGAACTTTGTAAGCGCTGCCACCGGTTTGGCGGTGATCCTGGCATTGATCAGGGGCCTTTCAAACAAGTCAACAGAAAAGCTGGGCAATTTTTGGGTAGATCTTACCAGGTCAATACTTTATGTGCTTTTACCTTTATCCATTTTGTTGTCAGTAACGCTGGTGGGTCAGGGGGTTGTGCAGAATTTCAAGACTTACGAAACGGTTCAGACCCTGGAAGGCGCTGAACAAATCCTTCCGATGGGACCGGCTGCGTCGCAAATAGCGATTAAACAACTCGGTACAAATGGGGGTGGTTTTTTCAATACAAACAGTGCGCATCCTTTTGAAAATCCAACGCCTTTCAGCAATTTCCTGGAAATGTTGGCACTCCTGCTTATCCCTGCTGCATTTACATTCACCTATGGGAAAATGGTGGGTTCAGTCCGGCAGGGCTGGACGATTTTTTCAACCATGCTGATCCTCTTACTGGCCGGGCTTTCCATTTCGCTTTATGCGGAATATTCAGCAAATCCGATTTTCGAAAATCTACATTTAATGGAAGGCAAAGAAACCCGCTTCGGCATCACCAACAGTGTACTCTGGGCAACTTCAACCACAGCCGCTTCCAATGGATCGGTCAATGCCATGCACGACAGTCTGTCACCAATCTCCGGAATGGTTTCAATGATCAATATAATGTTGGGTGAAATTATTTTCGGCGGGGTCGGCGCCGGACTATACGGGATGATCATTTTTGTGATTCTTACCGTATTTATTGCCGGTCTGATGGTTGGCCGCACACCTGAATATCTTGGAAAGAAAATTCAGGCATTCGAGGTACAAATGGCCATCGTAGCCGTTCTGCTTCCGAATCTTGTAATCCTTGTTTTTTCCGCAATAGCATCGGTAAGTAACGTCGGACTTTCAAGTCTTAACAATGCGGGCCCCCACGGACTATCTGAAATCCTCTATGCCTATAGTTCGGCCGGCGGGAATAACGGCAGCGCTTTCGCAGGATTAAATGCAAATACGGTATTCTACAATCTGACACTGGGTGTTGGTATGCTGATTGGCCGGTTTGGCGTCATTATCCCGGTGCTGGCCATTGCCGGAAGTCTTGCGAAAAAGAATATTACCCCATCCTCATCCGGAACCTTCAGGACAGACAACTGGCTTTTTATCGGGCTGCTGATTGCTGTTATCCTTATTGTTGGAGGTTTAACCCACTTTCCGGCACTATCCCTCGGTCCGATCGTTGAGCATATTTTAATGAATCAGCAAATCACATTCTAATATTTTACAAAATGAATCCCAAAAACAAAAGTATACTTTTCAATAGAGATTTGTTGTTACAGGCTGCCAAAGACAGCTTTATAAAACTAAATCCGGCCTTGCTGATTAAAAACCCGGTAATATTTATTGTGGCCATCGGATCTGTTCTGACTACCGTAATTGTATTTGATGGATTAATCCAGGGCAATTTCTCTTCGTTTAACTTTCAGATTGCGATCTGGCTGTGGTTCACCGTGTTGTTTGCCAATTTTGCCGAAGCGGTTGCCGAAGGCCGGGGGAAAGCACAGGCCGAAAGCCTGCGGAAAAACCGGATTCAAACCAGAGCCCGGAAATTAAACGGCAAACAGGATGTATTGATAGCGGCAACAGAACTGAAAAAAGGAGATATGGTTGTATGTGAAGCCGGTGATGTGATTCCTTCTGACGGAGAAGTGATTGAAGGGATAGCGAGTGTGGATGAATCGGCCATTACCGGCGAATCAGCCCCGGTTATCCGCGAAAGCGGTGGCGACCGATCGGCGGTTACCGGTGGAACCAAGGTGATCAGCGACAGGATTGTAATCCGGATTACCACCGAACCTGGTGATACTTTCATTGATCGTATGATTGCGCTGGTTGAAGGGGCAAAACGTCAGAAAACGCCCAATGAAATCGCATTATCAATTCTCCTTTCGGGATTGTCAATTATCTTCCTGCTCGCTGTAGCGACTTTGCCTGCATTTTTCGGTTACAGTTTATCGGCTTCAGGCCTGCCTGCTGATCAGAACCTGAGCCTGCCTGTGTTGATTGCTTTACTGGTCTGCCTGATTCCGACTACCATCGGAGGATTACTGAGTGCCATCGGAATTAGCGGAATGGACAGATTGATCCAAAGGAATGTAATTGCCACCAGTGGCCGCGCCATTGAAGCAGCCGGAGATGTGGATGTTTTGTTGCTTGATAAAACAGGCACCATCACCCTTGGAAACCGGATGGCAACCGATTTTATTCCCGCAGAAGGGGTTACTATTCAAGAACTTGCCGATGCGGCACAACTTTCATCCCTATCGGACGAAACACCTGAAGGTCGGTCTATTGTTGTGCTGGCCAAGGAAAAATTCAATATCCGTGGCCGTGAAGTCCACCAGATGAACGCAACCTTTATCCCGTTCACCGCACAATCGAGAATGAGCGGCGTGGATATGAAAGGTGATGATGGCAGCGTTCATAAAATCCGCAAAGGCTCCTCAGATGCGATCCGTACCTTCATCCAGAACAGCAACGGGTTTTATTCCAAACAGGTTCAGGATATCGTATCTGATCTCGCAAGGCAGGGTGCTACGCCGCTGGTAGTGGCAGAAGACAGCAGGGTTCTCGGTGTAATTCATCTGAAGGATATCGTAAAAGGCGGCATCAAACAACGTTTTGCAGAATTGCGGAAAATGGGAATCAGAACAATAATGATAACCGGTGACAATCCATTGACTGCTGCCGCCATCGCCGCAGAAGCCGGAGTTGACGACTTTATGGCCGAAGCAACCCCTGAAGATAAATTGAAACGCATCCGTGAAGAACAGGCCAACGGGCATCTGGTTGGTATGATCGGCGATGGGACCAATGATGCCCCCGCCCTTGCACAGGCCGATATCGGTATCGCTATGAATTCGGGGACCCAGGCTGCGCGGGAAGCCGGAAATATGGTTGATCTGGACAGTAATCCTACCAAACTGATAGAGGTGGTTGAAGTCGGTAAACAATTACTGATGACACGGGGTTCGCTTACCACTTTCAGTATTGCCAATGATGTTGCCAAATATTTTGCCATTATCCCTGCAATAGCGATAGCGCTTTATGCCGGTAAAGATGGCACAGGTCCTTTATCCATGCTGAATGTGATGAACCTCGTTTCTCCGCAAAGTGCCATCCTGAGTGCAGTTATATTCAATGCACTCATCATCATTATGCTGGTGCCGCTTGCGCTGAAAGGCGTTCGTTATAAACCGATTTCAGCCAACCTGGCACTCACCCGCAACCTTTTTATTTATGGACTGGGTGGGCTTATTGCTCCGTTTATCGGAATTAAGCTGATTGACTTTTTAATCAACCTTTGATTTTTCATATTATGAAAACATTTTTTATTTCACTGAGAATCTTCGTTTTCTTTTCGGTATTCACTGGAATTGTCTACCCTTTGTTCGTAACCGGAATTGCCCAAATCGTATTTCCCGGCAATGCAAACGGGAGTCTGATTGTGAAAGAAAATAAAGTGATCGGCAGCGAGTTGATTGGGCAACAGAACGATTCGGTTATCTATTTTTCATCCCGCCCATCGACCATTTCATACAATCCGCTGCCTTCGGGAGGTTCCAACTATGGGCTTACCAATCACAAACTGAAAGATGCCGTTAACGAAAGAAAATTATATTTCATCTTGCAAAACCAACTCAACAGTCTGACAGAAATTCCTTCTGAAATGCTCTTTGCATCGGCAAGCGGGCTTGATCCTCATATTTCGCCCAAAGCAGCATTATTGCAGGTGGACAGAATCGCAGCAGCCCGGAACTTTAGCGCTGCTCAAAAAAGCAGGTTGATTGATAATATTGAAAAGCTTACTGAAAAACCCCAGTTTTCAATATTTGGCGAAGAACGGATTAATGTATTGATGCTCAATATCGGACTTGATGAACCTAAAGGTGATTAGACCGGTATATTGTTAAAAATAGATCATCTGGAAATCAGCATTAACTTTACACATCGTAATTAACAGGAAAACCTGTGAAAGTTTCTCAGGAATATATAGTACATTTGAGTATGAAGAATTAATAAGGTTTCTGATTTGTAACCCCTGAAGAATTTCATGGAAAATACCGATAACCGTCCCGACCCCGATGAATTGCTGGCTTCGTTGCGAGATGAAGAAGAGAAAAGCAAACGGGGCAAACTGAAAATCTTTTTCGGCATGTGCGCGGGCGTTGGTAAAACTTATACCATGCTGAAAACTGCCCGGAGTGAAAAAATTAAGGGCACTGATATTCTGATTGGGTATATTGAAACACACAACCGGAAAGAAACTGAAGAACTGGTTGAAGGAATTGAACTGATACCGCGCAAAATCATTAAATACAATAACAGCCAGGTTCAGGAGATGGATCTGGATGCCATCATTGCCCGAAAACCTGAGACCGTGCTTGTGGATGAACTTGCACACACCAATGCCCCCGGAAGCCGCCATGCAAAGAGGTTTCAGGATGTGCTTGAAATTCTTGAAAACGGCATCAATGTTTATACAACACTGAATGTGCAGCACCTTGAAAGCAGGTCTGATACTGTTGCACAGATTACCGGAATCATTGTCAGAGAGACATTACCCGATGAAATATTTGAGAATGCCGATGAAGTCGAACTCGTTGACCTGACAACCGGTGAGCTATTGCAAAGGTTGTCTGAGGGCAAGGTGTACAGTGCTGAGAGATCACGGGAAGCTATAGATAATTTTTTCAGAAAAGGCAATATTACTGCTTTGCGCGAGATGGCTTTGCGAATTGTCGCCGATAGGGTTGACAAACAATTGCACGATTACATGCAGCACAAGCGAATCCGAGGACCATGGAAATCTGGCATGCACCTGCTCGTAGCCATTGATTACAGCCCGAATTCAACCCGTTTGCTGCGCTGGGCCAAGAATCTTTCTTATTCAATGGGTGCGGTAATACAGGGGCTTTATGTCGAAACACTGCACAAACTCACACCCAGGGAACGTGCGCAACTAGATAAGAACATAAAACTTGCAAAGCAACTTGGTATCAAATTCAGGATCATTACCAACATTGATATTGTTAAAGCAATAGTCGAATTTGCTCAGAAAGAAAACGTAACGCATATCATTGTTGGCAAACCTCGGATCCGGACTCTTCAATCAATGCTGAGGCTCGGCAATTTTGTCAACAGACTGATCCGGTACAGTGGAAATATTGATGTATATATTCTGGGGTCTGATAGCAGATCAAAAGACAAATTCAGGGAAAAAGTTTCGATTCCTTCATTTACATCCAATTTAAGGCAATATCTTATTGTTTCCCTGATTATTGCTTTATCCACCGTTGGTTTTTACCTGGTTAAAGATATTGCCGGCTACCAGGTTGTTTCGTTCGGATTGCTATTCCTGGTTTCAATTCTTGCTATTTTCTACGGCACCGGCCCCATTTTGCTTGCAGCTACCCTGAGTGCACTCATCTGGGATTTCCTCTTTATTCCTCCGCAATTTACACTGCATATTGAACAACCCGAAGATATGCTGATGTTGGTTATGTTTTTCACCATAGCACTTTTAAACGGGATACTGACATCCAGGGTTCGACACCAGGAAAAGAAAATCAGGGTTCGCGAAGAAAGAACAAATGCTTTGTATCAGCTTACCAGGGATCTATCTACAACTTCGGGGATTCTGGAAGTATCAAAAATCGCGGACAGGTATATAAAGAAATACTTCAATCTTGATTGTTCCATCATGCTTAAAAATGACTCAAACCTGCTTGAAAATCAAAATATTCATGATGATACAATAATCAGACTTTCGGAAAACGAATTAAGTATTGCTGCCTGGGTTTATAGGCATTCAACCAAAGCAGGAAAGTACACCGATACCTTACCATCTACCGGTTATACCTTTTATCCTCTTACAGGAAGCAATGAAAATATGGGAGTGATTGCCGTTCAGCATATGCAAATCTTAACCCAGGGTGAAGAACAGTTCTGGGAGGCATTTATTTCGCAGATTTCGGGTAAGTATGAACGAGAATATTTAAGGAATGCCTCCAAAAAGGCATACATCCTGAACGAATCGGACAAACACTACAAAACACTCTTCAATTCCATTTCACACGAATTTCGTATTCCGGTTTCCACCATCTTGTGAGCATCGGACACCCTATTGTCACAACAATATCCGGAAGAAACGAAAATAAGGTTGTATGGCGAAATAAATACTGCCTCAATCAGGCTTAACCGCCTGATAGAAAATCTGTTGAATATGTCGCGCCTAGAATCAGGGCGCATCACTCCCCGGCCCGATTGGTGCGATGTTCATGATCTGGCAAACAAGGTGAGCGAAAACCTGAAACAGGAATTACAGTCTTTTAAACTTTCGGTTATCATCCCGGCAGATATGCCACTGGTTCACCTGGATTTCGGACTGATTGAACAGGTTATTCACAACCTGGTCCTGAATGCAACACAACATTCACCGGCAGGGAGCAGAATAAGACTCAAAATCTTTAATGATAACGATTTGCTTATCATACAGGTAATGGACAGGGGACCAGGATTCCCGGAATCAGAATTATTTTCTGTTTTCAACAAGTTTTACCGTGGCAAAGATGCCATCGCAGGCGGAACCGGACTGGGTCTGTCGATTGTGAAGGGATTTGTTGAAGCACACCTTGGAACGGTGATCGCTGAAAATCGTCAAAACGGGGGTGCATTGTTTACTATCAGAATTCCGGTTAAAACCGCTGCCTTGGATCAATTTACAAAGCCTGAAGAATAGATGACAAACGAAAGAAATATATTGATTATTGATGATGAAGTTCAGATTCGTCGTTTACTCGAAATTACACTTTCAGCCAACGGTTATCTGATTTCTGAAGCATCAAATGGGAAAGAAGGCCTTGTACTTGCTGCAACCTCCCATCCTGTTTTAATTATCCTCGATCTGGGTTTACCTGATGCCGATGGTCTTGAAATCCTTAAGAAATTAAGGGAATGGTATTTCAAACCTGTGATTATCCTTTCGGTGAGAAATTCAGAAGATGATATCATTCGGGCACTTGACAATGGCGCCAACGACTACCTCACAAAGCCATTCCGTACCGGTGAATTGCTCGCCCGGATCCGGTTGGCCATCAGACAGAGCCAGACCGGTGAAGATAAACCACTGCTTGTTTTTGGTTCGCTTTCTATTGACCTTTCAAATCATATAGCCAAAAAAGACAATGAGATACTAAAGCTTACTTCAACTGAATTCTCTCTCCTTGCCCTACTCGCCAAAAATGAAGGCAGGGTAATGACACACACACAAATCCTGAAAGAAATATGGGGCTATGGCTACATAGAGCAAACACAATATCTGCGGGTATTTGTTGCCCAATTGAGAAAAAAAATTGAGCATGATCCTTCCAAACCGAAGTTATTGATTACCGAATCCGGAATCGGATATCGTTTTGCATCACTGTAGATACGCGATGCATCGCGTATCTACAGTTAGATGCGTTGCGTATCTACAGTGATGTTCACATACGCACCAGAACATGTCCATAACCGAACAATAAAAATACATTCAAATATCTTTATATAATTGTTTATCAATTAGATATAAAAATGGTTCAATTATTGAAAGTAAGCGGCAACTGACCCTTTACATCATGAAAAATCTATTCGTCTTAATCTCTGTTCTGCTTGTCTCAGGATATTCCTCCTGTGCCCAGAATTCAGGTATTTACCTTCCGCGTGAATATCAGCGTACCCTAAAAAATCATACAAGAAGTGAAACCGGAGCCCCCGGTGAAAAGTATTTTCAGAACCGGGCCGATTACCTGATTGATGCTTCCTTCAACACACAGACAAGAATTCTGAATGGAAAGGAAACCATCACCTACAGCAACAACAGCCCTGATACACTCAAAAACATGGTGCTGAATATAGACCATGACATTTTTAAAGCAGGCACCAACCGGGTATATGAGGTTGATGCCGCCGATCTGAACAATGGTGTAGAAATAAGCACTGTTAAAGTAAACGGGGATGAATTAATTCTTGCACCTCCACTCTGGAACCGGGATGGAACGCAGGTTTACTTTAAATTACCAAAACCGCTGCCACCTCAGAAGAGCCTGGAACTGGAAATCAGCTGGAATCTTATACATCCGCTGAAAACACAGATGCGCACCGGAACTTACGATTCCCTGTCATTCTTCGTTGCCTTCTGGTTTCCGAGAATTGCTGTTTACGACGATATCTTCGGATGGGACTACACCCAGCACCTGGGCTCAGGAGAGTTTTACAATGATTTTGGAGATTTTGACGTGCGTATGACCATTCCCGGCGATTACCTGATGTG
>JAAXUD010000455.1 GCA_013336205.1 Lentimicrobium sp.
GTTTAGCTCAGAAGAATCAAAAACAGTCCGGTATTTGCGTTCGGCACAGGCACCTGATTCTTTGCTGTTATAGATTTTTAGCTCTTTAAGTTTGAAATTTTCGTGTTCCATATATTTGTAATTTGCAGGAAAAGCTTATCTAGGCTATGGATTAGAGACATTAAATGTACAAATGTTTGGGAATTGGTTAAAATTTAAATTTTATGCTTCAAAATGGAATCTGAACAGAAAATAAACCCTAGACTATTTATGGAAGGTGACCCATGTTTTAAAAAAAATATTGTAATAGCTGGTCAGAAATTTTGGAGAATAATTACCAGAACGTTAAGCTCGTAAATAGAATAAATTGTTACGTACCTCATTATACATGATTTCTTTGTAAGCCATAATTAGGGAATATTAGTGGATTTTATAATGACTGATTCTTTTTAGTAAGTATTTTAATTTTGTTGAGAATCGGATTTTATATCAGAACAGCGAATCATATTATTTTATCAGGAATAAATACCCTTTTCCTTTTAGCGTTACCAGTTCAATGTCTGGGTCTTCCATGAACAGAGAACGGAGTTTACGTACATATACATCCAGGGTGCGTGAATTGAAAAAGGAATCATCGCCCCAAATCTTCATTAGAATATCACGTCGTTCGACCACCCTGTCAGCCCCGGAAGTCAGCATCCTGAGGATTTCCATTTCCCTGTCAGATAGTTTGTGTACAGTAGATGGTGAAGTTAATTCATAGCGCGATTGGGAAAGCCGGTATTTCCCAAGTAAAATGTCATCCACGGATTGCTTTTTTTTAGACGAAAGCAACATCAATTGATTGTTTATACGCACAATCAGTTCTTCCATACTGAACGGTTTTTTAATATAATCAGTGCCGCCGGCTTCAAATCCCTTTACCAGATCAGTTGTTTCACTGCGGGCAGTCAGAAAAATTACGGGGAGTTCAGGACGGATTGATTTTATTTCTTTGCAGAGTGTGTAACCGTCCACATTCGGAAGCATGATGTCTAAAACACAGATGTCTGGTATAAAAGACCTGAGTGCATTGATTACAAGTGCGCCATCTGCCACAAGTTTAAGATCAAACCCTTGCAGTTGCAGCGTTTCACTGACGATTTTTCCCAAAAACGGTTCATCTTCTATGTAAAGTACCCTTATTCTCATCAGCCATTTATTGGGATTAAAAGTTGAAAAGTACTTCCTCCGCCATTTCGTTCACGATAGCTGATACTGCCATTGTGCTGTTTCATCACCATTTTGGCGTAGCTGAGGCCAAGTCCATATCCTTTTACGTTATGAAGATCGCCGGTTGGAACCCGGAAAAATTTTTCGAATATCCGATTCCGGAATTCAACCGGAATACCAATACCCTGATCTGAAACTGAAACTTTAACCACTGAGTTTTCTTTACTGAGTTCAATTTCTATCAAGGCTGGAGGAATACTGTATTTCAAACTGTTGTCAATCAGATTGAAAAATACACCCTGCATATGCAGGCGGTCGATGTTAAGAATCAGGTTTTCTTCCGGAAGCATCAGGATAACTTTGGCATCTTCAGCTTCTAACCGGGGTTTGAAAGCCAGCAGTACTTCTCCGATCAGCGATTTAATCTCAACAGGCTCAAGGTTAGGCTGAATTGTATCACCATTACCGGCGGATATATTCATCACCCTGTTAATCAGCATTTCCAGCCGGTTGGTTTCTGATGTGGCCATTTCAAGATACTCGTCCATAATTGCCGGATCATTGCGGCGATTAAAGTTTTTTAAAGCCTCAAGCGCTACTTTTACTGTAGCAACCGGTGTTTTTAGCTCATGCGACATATTCCTGATAAAGTCGTTTCGCTGTTCATTCAGCAATACCATATTCTTCAGACTTCGGAAACTGGTAATAAATGAGGTTGCGGTAAGCAGTACCAGCAGCAAAGCGAAAGCAAGTTGTGGCCATATGCTGCGCAATATCAGCATTCGGTATCCTTCCACCCCGGCTTCGATGTTGTTTTCCCCGGCAAGCATGCTATAACGAATTGTGCGTCTGTTCCCGGTACTGTCGGTTGTGCTGTCGGCTACCCAGGTAATCCGGATATTCGGGTCAATAGCTTTTAAGCGGTTATTAAATGTCGATCTCAGCAATGAGGTGTCAGGATTCATAATCCAGGCGGCCGACAAATCAGGCTTTTTGCCTTCAGTGTCGGTTTGCCTGTTGACAAATAGTTTTACACCCTGAAGCACCAGATCACGGGTTATATAAGGTTGCCCTCCTTTTTTGTCAAAGTTTTGATTATCAACCGAATCAGTTATGTTTACTATTATCTGACTGCTGCCTGATGGCATAGTCAACTGTGACTTGTGATAAGGTGCCGGTTTTGTTGCTTCTTTTCCCTGAGAAACAGAATGTATCGAATCTGTATTGAATTCGAAGCGGAAGGCATATTTAGCAGTACTGTCTATAGCCGGTTCGATATATTGTTTTAGTAGCATGGAATCAATCATTTGCTGCTGTGAAGCAACCCAGGCAAGACCAATGTCCTTCAAAACCAATTGCTCACGTTCTTTAAACTGCATATTCACCCAATGAACCGCAAAGCCTGTGAGCAAGAGCTGAGCAGCAATCATCATAAACCGTATCCGGGCAATTTTCGAAAAGATTTTCAAACTCAGATAATTTTTCAGATACAAAAATAACTGATATTCAGTCAGAGCAAACACCCCTTAACCTTAATTAACCTTAATTGGCCGTTGATTAACCATACCCGGGGGAGTGCTGATCTACTTTTGCTGAATCAAAAACAAGGAAATATGAAAAAAATAATGACTTTATGCGCCGCACTTATGGTTGCCTTAAGTGCTATGGCACAATCGGGTTCAGTTGTTTACACTGAAACCATGAAACTGGATATTCACATCGATGGTATGGGAGCTGATATGGCTGAGATGCTGCCAAAAGAACGCAAAGTGTCACGGGTGCTACATTATACACCGGATGCCTGTATTTATTTGAATAGTGAAAATATTGACGAGCAGGAAGTTACAGAGGAAATGGCAGGCGGTGGTACTATGGTCTTCAAAATGCAGGAACCCAACGAACAACGCTATTTTGATATTAAAAATCAGAAAGTGATTGAACAACGTGATTTTATGTCAAGGATGTTCCTGATAGAATCACCGGTTGATTCAATTCCCTGGAAACTCACCGGAAATAGGCGGAATATCCTTGGTTTTCAATGTATTGAAGCTGTTTATCAAAAAGATACTATCATCACTGTTGCCTGGTTTAGCCCGGAAATTTCCGTACCTGCCGGACCAGGTAAATACTATGGATTACCGGGGATGGTGCTGGAAGTTAACATAGACGATGGAAAACAGCTTATCTCGGCTATCTCTGTAACAGAAGGAGATGTGGCCTCCCTGATTGTAAAACCAAAACAGGGAAAGAAAGTCAGCCGCGCAGAGTTCGATAAAATCGTGGAGGAGAAAACAGGCGAAGTGCAGGGTGGAGGAGGCGCAACCTTTGTTATA
>JAAXUD010000456.1 GCA_013336205.1 Lentimicrobium sp.
CTGAATAATCAAAATCGTAGGGAACTACCATCCCGAGGCCGGAAGAGTTGAAATTCATTGATGTAAGAACTTTGCAGTTGTGCTGATTAGGAACAGACCAGTCGGTGTTGCCGATCATATAATTGAAAATCCCCATTCTGTCCATCATCCGGGGAATAATATTTTTTTGTGTAAGGTTTAATGATTTAACCTCTGTGGCATTAACCCGCTCAGCAAGCATCTCTATGGGCTCAATAAAGAATGCATAGGTGTTTATCGGTTTGCTTTTCTTAGCCGTGTTGATGTAATTAATTCTCACCAATCTTACCCTGAAACTGGTATCAGTGAGAACATTAAACAATTTATAAATCAGAAATTCCTTAAACAGATATTCTTCATTCCCATATTTGCAATGTGTAACCATTTTAAGTTTTTCAATCTTATCAAGGTCTGCTGCATTGGGGAATTCTGTTTTCTTGAAATTTAACCTGATTGGCGGCAAACTACAGTATCCGTTTCTCATTTCCCCGCGTGATTTAAGCCGAACCTCCTTGTTGATAGAATCCGTCTTATTAATGTGATACGTCAATATCGCATCCATATATTCATCCTTTGGTTTTTTTCTGGTATATTGGGTCATGTCGAAACGGAGCGACAGGTTCAGGACATCATCTTTTGTAAAGAGGCCAAAGTCCTGATTTAATGTATCGGCTACTTCTAAAGGACTGGCAATTGTATCACTCTGGCTGAATGCAGGCAAAACAAAGAATATTGCTACGACAATTTGAACAAGGATTAATTTTCTCATACAAATTACTTTTAGATTTACAACGTAAAGATAAAATATAATTGATATTTTCAGGCAAATGATATTCCTTGAATTTAATTTCATTCAAGGCATATTAAATTTTTATTTGATTAACTAACCGGATTTCAGGTTGATTTTTGCATTGTTTCCGGCTTGTTTTATTCATCAAATAAGAATCTGTGGCAGCTTCCTGAATTTAAAACTAACGCTTTCATAAAAGTGCCATCTATATTGATTGATAGATGTTTACTAAAACAAATATACAGAATAAACAGATTATTTATACGCCTGACTTATAAAAAAAAGTGGAAAAATTAGTATTTTTGTAAGGGTCTTTTGAATTTCATTTAACAATAGACTCTATAAGTGGAGTTCGTCTTCGAGCTGTCCGCAAATTTGATTTTTTTTTAGCAATTCCGGGTTTTTTGCTTTGAAGTTTTCAATTCAATAACATTCATGGCTGACTCCTGCATGAATAAAAATATAAATTATGGTAAAGAAATCATGGTTATTCCTGTTGTTTTTTATCTGCATATTTGCTTCCTGTGACCAGCTTCATGAGAGTAAGATAAGTAAGGATAAAAGTAAGATAAGTAAGGTAGCTTTGATAAATATAGGTTACGACTTGTCAAAACCTGACAGCGTTTATATTTTACCAAAAAAGCTAAAGGAAATATCAGGCATCACCGAATTAGATTCTTCCAGAATTGCCTGTATTCAGGATGAACGGGAAATTGTTTTTATTTACGATTTAAACTCCGGCCGGATCATCAGGCGGATCGATATTGGTTACAAAGGTGATTATGAAGGAATTGCCAGGGTAGATTCCACATTATATATCCTGAGAAGTGATGGGGAAGTATCCGAAATTAAAAATTTTGAGACTGAAAACTTTGTAAGATCGACCTTTTCTTCTGGTATCCCATGGAAAGACAATGAGGGTATATGTTATGACCCGACGAATAATTACCTGTTGATTACCTCAAAAGAGACGCCCCGTAAAAGTTCTGAGAACAGAGATAAGCGTTTTGTTTATGGGTTTAATTTAACTTCAAAAAAGCCTGTTACGGAACCTGTTTTTACTTTCGATCTTTCTGTAATTGACAGTTTTGCCATCGAAAATAATATTGCAGTGCCCATGAAGGATAAAAAGAAAGGCAAAAATAGGGAACCGGATATCAGGTTTCTGGTTTCTGATCTTGCTATTCATCCTATAACAGGAAGGCTGTTTTTATTGTCATCTGCTGATAAGCTGCTGTTTGTATTTAATAGGAAAAACGAAATAGAATTTATCGGGAGCTTAAATCCTGATTTATTTGCTCAACCTGAAGGGATTACCTTTATGAAGAACGGAGATATGTATATTTCAAATGAAGGGCAGAAAAAATCAGCTACACTGGTTCGGTTTAATTACCGGCCTCAGGCAGCCAATCGGCCTGAATCGCAACCGTAAAGCGTTCTTTTGGGTCAATCAAATCTCTAAAATGCTATGAGGATTTTCTTTGATTGAGAAATATCAATCTGAATACAGCTACAACAATCATAATTAGTTATTGATGATAGGAACAACATATTTAACCTGTTATACAGCAGCTTGTTATCGATATAAAAAAAATAGCGCTTTTCGGGCGCTATTTTCTTATAAACTAAAATCTAAAAATTTTCTATTTATCTGACAAAGTGCTGATTACGAAATATAACCCTGGTAATGCCCAAATCAATTTGTGAAAACAGATGACTATTCGGGGGCATGCAAATTAATGATTATTCTTTCAGCCGGTGCATGCCTTCAATCAGCTTGTGCCACCCATAAATAAGGGTTACCCGGAAAGTATCCATTTTCAGATCATCATCTGCCTTATCATTTATGCTGCTTACATAGGCAATGGTAAGCTGCATATTGTCGTTTACCTGGTAACCGAGCGTGCCTCCGATTCCACTATTGTTCATCTGCTCACCTTCAATGCCGTCAATAGTTGCCTGTCCGCCACTGTACCAGACGAAATCCAGTGAGCCCCACATTCTTTCCATAAAGTCGCGTGTAAGGTGGCCTTCAATCTGATACATCGGCTTGGTTTCCATTTCCTTTCCGACAAAATCTGTGTTATCACCGAAGAGCCAGATTGCAGGAAGCGCCTCAAGCGTAGTTCTTTTGCCGGGAACCCATGAACCAAGCTGCCATACTATCGGTAATCCGACACGTCCATACCAACGGTTTTGCCCGATATTGAGCGGGCTTTCGTTGTCGTATTCACCGATAGGAATTGCAAGGCTTCCGATAATATCGACTGAAAAGCCTGGTTTATACCTGATCATATCCGGTATATTCATAATGGCTTTCGGACCAATGATATTGACTCCCAATTGCAGCATGGGGTCTCCGAATCCCCGGGCAGTTTCTGTTGATTCAAAAGCTCCGGAATTTATAGTACTTGTAATTCTACCCATGGGAGCAATTATCGATATCATTGCCGATCGTTTAAACAACGGAATCACACGCGCAAATCCGGGCATGGCCATGGTTGCATCGAAATTGGATTCAGGCACGAACTGGTGAGATGGATCCAAAGGATTTGCATTTCCACTCATGGAGGAGCCAATTACCGGAACGGCATACATTCCTGCCAGGGTCTTCCAGTAAAACCGGGGACCGTCGCCCTGGGCAAATAAGGAAGCAGGTAAAACAACACTTATTGCTACGGTTGTCAGTATTAAAATTCTTAGATATCGTTTCATA
>JAAXUD010000457.1 GCA_013336205.1 Lentimicrobium sp.
GATTGGTCAAAGGCACCTGAAGCATCAGTATTATAATTCATATCTACTGATACTCCTGACTGGTAAATCAGCGAGGCAATATCCTGGTAGCTTGAACTGGTAGCTGAGTTGCCCATTGAGCCCCAATTATAGGTGGTTTCCCCGAAATTAACAGTTTGAGTACCGTAATTCGCAGACTCATAAGAATGTGATAAAAAACCCTGGTCCGGAAAATTGTAATATTTCATAATCTGAGCCATGGCAGTAGCGACACATCCAGTCAAAACATGTCCTCCCGGGCCACCGGCATCTGCCGGGCAATAATAATTATACCATTCTCCCTGGTCCCAGGTAGTGGTAAGGAGCGGGCCTGTATCAGTGGCCGAACGATTGAACTCATTGTTCCGGATACGGTTCCATTGTTCAAGTGTTCCGGCGTTATCGGGTCCTGCTGCAATAATTTGCCAGATCTCTTTGCTGTAGGATTCGAACCAGTATTGAGCAGAAGGATTAATTATGTTCATGTCAATGAAACCTTCATTTGACTGAGCCAAAACCGGCACAACGGCATCATCGGCAGCAACAACCACAAATCCTCCGCCTTTATAGTTGAATACATAATAAACGGTTAAACCCTTGTATTGCATACTAAAAGAGTTATCGGGTTCCAGGTTATTTTTTTCTGTATAATGACTGAAATAATTGTCTGCCACAATACGGGCCTGGTCGATGGTTACCGTTTTTGCAATGCCGGAAAAGGTAACGAAAAGGCTTAGAATTGAAAGAATGACTTTTCGCATAATACTTTAATTTTTGTTTTAAGAACAAAAAGGCTTTATAAACAGGTAAGCCAGGTACAGCGTTAGTAAACAATTCAATTACAATAATTTGTCACAGCCAGATGACCTATTGAAATATAAATAAGAGAAATCCGGTCCTTACTTTTCATTTCAACTTAATATTCAGACCAATCACCTTATTTTATTGAGATCCTCCGTGCAAATGTTTTATCCCCGACAGCCATCTGAATAAGATAAATACCAGGTTTAAAACCCGCAGTCAGTATTTTCAGCCTATTTGCCGGCGCAGTATAGGTGTATACCTCCTGCCCCAGAACGGTTAATATCCGGACCTTACTGAAATTCACCGGAGTTTCGATATTGATCACTTCGCCAGCGGGATTGGGATAAACCTTAACTGCAGCTTCCATTTCAGAAATGCCATAAGTTATCCAGACTTCAGTGCATACCGCATTCGATTCGCCGGCAGTATAAACAGCCTTAACGCAGTAAGTGTGATGACCACTGTTTACCTGAAGGTCATTATAATCCAGGCCAAAAAACGGAAACATATTTAAGAGCGTATCGCCGCGATATACATTATAACCCAGAACACTGCCGGCAGCAGGTGCGGTCCATTCCAGGTAAACATTACGTTCTTCAATGCTGGCAATCAGATTTGAAACCGGGCTCAGCACTCCTGCATTTACCCATACCTCAGTGCATACAGCAGACGATTCGCCGGCAGTATAAACGGCTTTTACGCAGTAGTTGTGCTGACCGCTGGCAACCTGATTGTCATTATAGACCGTGCCGGTAACCGGAACCATTGTTAGGAGCGTATCGCTGCGATAAACATTATATCCCAAAACAGTTCCGAAAGCAGGGGCAATCCATTCCAACAGGACATTCCTGTCATTTACAGTGGCAAGCAGATCAGAAACCGGGCT
This sequence comes from Lentimicrobium sp., assembly GCA_013336205.1. GTDB lineage: Bacteria > Bacteroidota > Bacteroidia > Bacteroidales > Lentimicrobiaceae > Lentimicrobium. Next base: position 1,709 of record JAAXUD010000457.1, read on the forward strand.
CAGCGCTGCTGTATCAGGAATACTTCCAACATATTTGAACATCCCTTCAACAGAAGAACTCGTGTTGAAAGTACCTGCCCAGCCACAGCTATTAGAGGAAAAGTCAACACCCATAAATTGCAAGGTATTAACACCATTAAAAGGCGCCCACGAATGCCCGCCGTCAAAACTGTAAAAAGCACCGCCCCAAATAAAAGCATTGGTGCTGACCCAGGTATTCTCAGTGCCGGGAACAAAGCATAAATCAGTAGCTCCAACCGGGCCGGACGGGTTAACCAGCGTCCAGGTAACGCCTCCGTCGAAGGTTTCGGACAGGGCACCTGTTGAGTTTGTGCTTTTATCCTGTGCAAGCCCGTGAAGTTCATTTGCAAACTTTACATCAACATATTTCCCGTTTAATTGCGTCAGACTTGCCTCCCAATGATGACCTCTGTCATTTGTCCGGTAAACTTTTCCGTTGCTTGTGCCAAACCAGGCCTTATCTCCAAAAGCTGAGTAATAGCCAACAATGCCAAACTCGCCAAAGATTGGATCCTGAATATTGTCAGCCGCTACAGGTGTCCATGTAATGCCTCCATTATCCGTGGTATAAATCTCATATTCCCCGGCAACAGGATCGCCCGCGCAGAAACCATGGTAGGTATCGAAAAAATGCACCACATTTGGAAATGAAGCAGCATCACTGAACGAGGCTGTTGCCTGCCTGACCCAACTATTTCCGCCGTCCGCTGTATAATAAATTCCTTTGGGATTGCTGCCCGCAACCCGATACATCGGGCAATAAGCAGTATCGGAATTCAGCGCGAAGATCATCGAAGGCGCAAGGCCACTACATTCGGGGATGACGCCTGAAGTCCAGGTTTCTCCTCCGTTTTCGGTATGCGTGAACTCCTGGATCGGGTTGTTTACATTCAATCCGTCGTAAGCGGTTGCCCATACAACCAGTGAATCAACTGCATGCAGATACATAATTCCGCGCGACGGGCTTGCAAACGCTGATGCCTGGGATATCCATTCGCTGTTTCTCACAATCACCTGATGATAAGCGGTATCGGTTGAATGAATGGCTTCAACCTTTATAGTATGACTGCCAAGCGTGTAACCCGTAGTATTCAGATTGTAAGAAAAGTCAGATTGAGATGAAGTGTAAATCAGGGTGTTATCAAGATACAAATTTACCGTGCCGGTTGTTCCTGTAATTACTGAACAGTCGATAGCTATGTTTGAATTACAGGCAATTAATTGATTGGGGCTCAGGTTGGTAATACGTACTACCAGGTTTGAATTTCCAGGCTTGATGCCCGTTATCGCCACATTGTTATTATTATAACTTCCCGACCCTGTATTCAGCTGTCCCATCCGGAACCAACCGTTGTAAGCGCCTGACCATCCCCAGTTCATATGAAACATGTCATCGCTCCAACGCCAGCCATCGCATACCCAGGCATGGCCACTGAGGTTGTTATCCCCACCATACAATACAGGCCGGGAGGCATGAAGCTCCGTTTTAAGCATTTCTTTCCAATTCGTTTCATTATAGTCAGCCTTTGCGGAGAGGGCGATGATTAATGGATCGTAGTTGAAATAAGTTGCGAATGCGTTTCGGGCTGCCTCGTAAGATGCGCCGGATCCATTGAGGTTATAATTCATGTCGACCGATACCCCTGCATGGTACATCAATGTAGCTATATCCTGATAACCAGCACTGCTGGCTGCGTCACCCATCGCTGCCCAGTTATAGGTGCTTTCCCCGAAATTTACAGTTTGAATGCCGTAACTGGGAGCCTCATACGAATGTGATAAAAAACCCTG
>JAAXUD010000458.1 GCA_013336205.1 Lentimicrobium sp.
AAGCTATTCAGGCACCGGTAATTGAAGTACATATGAGCAATATATGGGCAAGGGAAGATTACAGGCACAAATCCTATATCTCAGGAGTTGCCGTTGGCGTGATTGCCGGATTCGGACTTGCTTCCTACCGTCTTGCTCTGCTCAGCCTTACTGGTGGTTGATTCTTTGGATGAAACAGCCCTCAATCCTACGATTCCTCCCAGAATCATCAGTACGAACATCAGCTTAAGCAGATCTTTCGATTCTCCGAATACGATTATACCGAAAATTACAGCACCCAGCGCCCCGATCCCGGTCCAGATGGTGTAGGCTACGCCCAACGGCAATGTTTTCAGGGAAACTGACAATAAGTAAATACTTATGATCATTGCTACAGCGGTGATAACCGAAGGCCAGAGCTTTGTAAAGCCTTCTGAATATTTGAGGGCTACAGCCCAGACTGTTTCAAACAGCCCGGCGACAATCAGTAAAAACCAGGCCATTATTTGCTGAATTTTTGAGTGGAGATATCAGTGAATTTGTTCTTCCCACGCAGGAAATGATCAACGACTATATTTCCCTGATAAATGCACGATACACTGGAGTGATTAATAGCCTGCCGTTTTTTTCTATGCACCGGGAATCTCCGGTAAAAACTCATGTGGGCGCGCACTACAGCCCAGAAATCAGCAAAACCGCCATCCACCAGAAACTTAAAAGCTGCAACTCCATCGAGTATAAGGCGGGAAGCAAATACAGGAAATAACCTTTCTGCCGGCAGGTTTTTATACAACAAAGAGATATTGTTGCGCATATTCAGGTAGGTCTTGAACGATGATTGTTTGGGCAAGGTGCCACCTCCAACATGAAAAACCTTCGATTGCGGGCAAACCATAATTTTTAATCCTTCATGTTTTACACGCCAGCAGAAGTCAATTTCTTCCATGTGAGCAAAGAAATCTTCATCAAAACCACCGAATCTCCTGAAAATCTCAGCCCTTACAAACATACATGCCCCGGTAGCCCAGAATACCTCAATCGGGTTATTATACTGGTTGTCATCTGCCTCCAGTTGCTGGAAAATTCTTCCACGACAGAAGGGATAGCCATAAGCATCGATAAAGCCTCCGGCAGCACCGGCATATTCAAATTTAGCGGGATTATGGTATGATCTTATCGTAGGTTGGCAGGCTGCAATCTGAGGATCGGATTCCATCAGGTTAATTACTGGCTGAATCCAGTTTTCGGTGACTTCGATATCGGAATTCAGCAGGATGTAATATTCGGCATTTACCTTTGAAAGTGCGTCATTGTAACCCTTGGCAAAACCACCGTTTTCAGTGTTGCAGATAACCTCAATTTCAGGGTAGGCTTTTCTGAGGAATTCAACTGAATCATCTGTGGAAGCATTGTCAGCAACAATTACATCGGCATAAGGCATACTATGCTGAAGTACAGATGGTAAAAACTTTTCCAGAAAACTTTTACCGTTCCAGTTGAGTATGACGACTGCCGTTTTTGCCAAGGTATTTGTTAGCTAAGTTCAGTAAAATTCAATTAAATCGGGTTATATGTATGCAAACATACGATTTTTATAATTGATTCTTCTCATTAGAATTAGCCTCATCAGAATATTGTAGAAAAAAGCCGGAAATCTCCGGCTTTGAATCTTTAACTGATTAAAAAGGATTGTTGTAGTAAGTTGCCGATCTGCTCCGGTCGTTCTTTATTTTATCGGCATTCTGATCTCCCACGCCAATACCTCTTACCAGCTGAGTTTGCCAGTTATAATTCTGAATTTCTCCAATAACATCAGAATGGACAAGTGTATAATCTTTTACCCGGAGTTCTGATGCAATAAATACAAATTTCTTATTGCGTTCCCGGTTGTTATTAATGCTGTAATAATGCCAGATCTGATAGGGAACGCTCGTTTCTGAAATCATTCCACTGGCATCAAACGGAACATCCGTTACAGTATTGGGTGGGCCATAACGGAGGTAAACTCTACCCATGTCGGTGTTATATCCTTTTTTTACCTGTGTGCTGTATGCTAAATTAACTTTTCTGACTTCAGTTTTGTAATCTTCCCAGGCTTTTTCAGGGTCGGTTTCATTTCTGTTGAGCCAGAAATTGAGAAAGAATTGTTTTAAAATATCGATAGACGCAATCTCAACCTGGGTATTGGTAAACATTTGTTCCAGTTCTGTTGCGATTGGTTGACAGGAACGTATGTATTCACGCAAAGTATCTATACTGTTTATGCGGTCAGCAAATGAATTGGTGGGATTTACTGATGCCAGGTCAAGCGCAGGACTTCCTACGCCGGGATTTGAGCGCTGAAAGAAAACAAGACCCTGGGTCAGTATTTTATTTTCTTTATCACGTAAGTTAACAACCAGGTTATAATTCCCTGAAGGCAGTTTGGTTATATCAAATTCACTTAAAAGAACTGTTACCTGTTTCGAATTCTCTCTTTTTATTCTTACAAATTCTTCAAGCATTTTTCTGGTTTCAAAAGATTCTATATACGCTGAAATCAGGTATTTATCTTCGCTGCCTTCTTTGTGCAGCGGGTTATAAATTTCAGTGTAAAAAGTAAGTTTCCCTTTCTCGGATGGGTAAAAGTTATCGACAAAAGGGACAAAATCGTAGCCGCTTTTGCTTAATACATTCGGCACTTCCGTCTTTTTATAGGAGTTTACCAGCTGGATTCCGGAAATTGAATAATTGTCGGACGGGTAATCGATATTCAGTGGATAAGTTACTACTACAGGTTTTTTGTCAACATTCACATCTGCAATTGAAAGATCAAGTGAATAATCTCCGTTGGGAAGAGAAAAACGTTGCTGATCGATGAAGTTGATCCCGATTGCAGCGGTATCAGTAACTTCGGGGCTGAATAACTCGTATTTACGGAAGTCTTTGATAATGGAATCCTGCCTTACAATCATGGTAACCTGAATGCTTCCCTGGTACTTGCCGGAAGTATTTTGTTTATATACCAGGGTGTTTCCCATTACCTCCAGGTATGTTTCAAGATAAGGGCTTTCGCCGGGAATATTGAATGAGGCATGTGATAGAAAAGCGCCAAGTCCGCGCGACTGCGCATACCCACCAACAGAGACAAATAACAGGGCCAGGAAAATCAGGTGTTTCTTTTTCATAACTGAGTGTGTGTTTAAAACCAGTTTGATAATTTTAATTATTTATGGAGTGCCCTTGTCTCTCTCAGACTATACAAAGGTAAGTAATTTCCATGCCCGATTCAACGTTTCGCTTGTAAACAGGCGATAAATCAAACAGCACAAAGTTTTTTTTGACGAATCGAAAATTATTGTAATTTTGCCCCCGGAAAGATGGCAGAGTGGTCGATTGCGGCGGTCTTGAAAACCGTTGACCTGCAAGGGTCCGGGGGTTCGAATCCCTCTCTTTCCGCAAATCACCTTTAAAACATTGCTATTTAGCTATTTAGCACGTTTAAAGTCTGAAAGATAGGTCTCTTTTTTCTCTGTTTTCTGTTTTAAGGCCTGGGGAGGCA
>JAAXUD010000067.1 GCA_013336205.1 Lentimicrobium sp.
TTGAAATATCGTGCGTGATTCTTGAATAATTATAACTTGTTTCACCAAATAGCCCCGAATTGTATGGACCTCTGGAAAGATTTAAATTTTGAGAAACGCTTAAATCAAGATTGGTTTCTTTCCAGGTGAACCGCTGTGGCGGCTGATTTTCACCGACACTATAGGACGAAGCCCTGTTGCCTTTTGCAGCACTGGCCTTTAAAACCGGAAACCACCCTTTCCATGAAACATCAGCCCTGAACATTCCCGCCTCTTCCTGCATATTATAATCATACCCTGCTGTAACGAACATCGTACTTAAAAGATTCTGGCTCATCAGTGATACTCCGGGTCTTGCAGTTTCTCCGCCAATATCAATGTAAAGTGGTGCCCAACTGTGTAATCCAAATAAGTTGGCTGCTTTCCGGTAGGGAATTCTTTTATATTCAATGTCCGGAGTATCAGTTAACCTGAATTGTGATTCCTGAATGGAGAGTGCTTCTGCCAATGGCCAGTTATTCAATATTTTACCTGTTATAACTTCATTTGACTTTCTATCTGCCGGCAACACTGATATCCGATATCCGTTGGCAGTGTATTCTGCAATCAACAAACTGTCACCCCGGAATGAAACCTGGTCTGCGCCGTAGTTAACATCGGTTAATTTTCGTATTTGACCCTTTTCAGGATTAAATGAGAATATCTGGTTATTTTCCTGGTAAGTTCCGGTATAGGCTATTTCATTGCCATTAAATGCCGGATTACTGATTTCGTCAAAGGAAAATGTTGTCAGATAATCAATAACACCATTATCTGCCGATATCTCAGCTATTGCCTTGCCTTGTGAGTTTGTTGCAATGAAAACCAGGTTTTTCCCATCGCGCGACCACGAAGGTGTCGCAGAATGGATGCCTGCTGGTAATTCCAACCTTTTTGTTGCTCCGGATTTTATTTCTGTTATTGAAATGAAACTCTCCCCGGAATCTGTATATTCTACAGCGGCCACATAATTGCCATCAGGGCTTACTTCAGGTGCGTAAAATTTACCTTTTACCTTTAACCTTTCAGTACTTCCATTCAGCGGATTCAGCAGCACTATTTCTGTAAAACCGCCTGTTTCCCAACGGATATGTGGTTTGTATTCTGCCCAGGCAAGATATCCTCCATTGTAGGAAACAAGTTCATTCATAATGTATCCGGGATTGTGAATCACCTTTTCATTGCCCGATAAATCTATACTGATTATTTTTGGTGTATACCTGAAGGAAGTTTTCAGGGCTATAATCGTTGAATCGTTTATCCTGTAAGGATGCAGGTAATTTGTGAAGCCTGCAGGATCATTCGCCAGGAAAACCTGGTTTGTGGAATCACTATGCTCGTTACTCCATATACTGTCCAGTTTCTTTACAGTCTCCAGGTAAAGTCCTTTTTTATTTAGTCCTGAAATTTTCTTTAAACCATAGTTGAACGGGGTGATTGTCCAGGGTTGCCGGGCAACGCTGTTCATTGCCTCAGTCCATAACTGAGGTCCGTATTTTTGCCTCGATGCAGCTACAATATGATAGCCCGTAATATAAATATCCGGAACAAAATCGCGGTAAGAGCCTAAGCTTGCTTTCGGGTAGCTATAAGCCCCTTTCTCTGCCAGCTGAGCGCGCAATGGTTGAGAAAATGAAGCAACCCGGCCCCTCCCCGAATTACTTAGTGCAGTTTCGCTTACCACCGCATCCCCTTCCAGAAACCAGGGAGGTACAAACAATCCGGTTGAAACAGCAGCAGCTTGTTGGCCCAGAAAATACCCCAGAACTTTTGTAAATCCCTGGTTCAGACTTGAAAGTTGAACTATGTGCCTGTATTCATGCAGTGCAAGTTGCTGAATCCAGGGTTGAGGATAAAGATCCTGAGGAGGAATTGTCAACAGCTCAATTCGCCGGGGAGCCCAGATGGCATAGGCATTTGAGATGGGACTGTGCGGGTGCAGTATTAAAGGTGTATGTTTTGGGTGTGATTTTAAACCTGAAGATACTGCCGTGTCCGCTGAACTAAATTGAAATGCGACTTCCTTTGCCTTTTCGTAATACGACGAAGGATAAATTATACTAAAATTTCCTGTTTCAATCTTCTCCCAGCGAATTGACGCAGGTGCCTGCCCAATATCGTAATATTGCGCCGAAACTGCCATTGGGATAGAAAGTAGCAGTATAAAAAGAGTAAACCTGCCTGTAATTTTCAATTGTTGATGGATTGGTATAGTCACATCAAACAAATGTAGGCTGATTTTGTCAATTATTCAGGCAGATTTATTTTACAGTAGCTGTGTCATTGAAAAACCCCCATTCAACAGAGGCAGGTACAGGTGCAGTAATTTTAATAGTTAGTTTGCTGACAGGATGAGTAAATTCGAGATACCGGGCATGCAGACTGATTGATCCGTCCGGATTTGATCTTCTGGCCCCATATTTCAGGTCTCCTTTTATATGACAACCGATGGCAGCCAGTTGCGCCCTGATCTGATGGTGCCGGCCGGTGATGAGGTTTATTTCAAGCAAATGAAAAGTCTTGCCTGAAGCAATTAATCTGTAGTTTAATTCAGCCCGTTTTGAGCCGCTGATTCCCTCGTTAACTGTATAAGATTTATTCTGTGACTCATTCTTTTTCAAATAGTTGATAAGAGTTCCTTCAGCAGGTTCAGGCAATTTATCAACTATCGCCCAATATGTTTTAGTTATCTCATGTTCCTTAACCATAGTGGTCAGCCTCGTCAGTGACTTGGACGTACGGGCAAAGATTACAGCGCCGCTTACAGGTCGGTCAAGCCGGTGAACAAGTCCAAGAAACACCTCTCCGGGTTTATTGTACTTTTCTTTCAGGTATAATTTTAAATGTTCAGTCAAGGGAAGGTCACCTGTCTTGTCGCCCTGTACAATATCACCTGGCCTTTTGTTCACAATAAGCAGGTGATTGTCTTCAAACAGGATCTCAGGCAGGCTATTCATAGAAAATTCATTACATAAACTGTTTGCAGCAATATACTCAAAGCCATGACAGATCTGGTGTGCAAAATATTCTGAATAAGAATAAGTACCTGAGGATTAGTGCATTCGTTCCTTAATACTGCTCTCTTTCATTTGGAAAGTCAACAGTTTTCACATCTTTGATATAAGCTTTCACTGATCCCTGGATTTCTTCACTCAGGTTGTTATAACGTCGGAGGAAACGGGGCGAAAACTCCTGGGTAATGCCCAGCATATCATGTAACACAAGCACCTGGCCATCAACATTGGGGCCGGCTCCGATTCCGATAATAGGAATTTTAATTTCACTACTGACCTGAGCAGCCAGTTTGGCAGGTATTTTTTCGAGAACTATTCCAAAGCAACCTGCTTTCTCCAGTAAATGGGCGTCTTCCACAAGTTTTAGCGCTTCATGTTCATCGGTTGCCCTCACCACATAAGTGCCAAATTTATGGATCGATTGAGGTGTAAGCCCTAAATGCCCCATAACAGGGATTCCTGCTGAAAGAATCCGGTCAACCGACTCAAGAACTTCGCGACCGCCTTCCATTTTCACAGCATCGGCGCCCGATTCCTTCATAATCCGGATAGCTGAACTTAATGCCTCTTTTGAATTTCCCTGGTAGGTGCCGAATGGCATGTCAACAATCACCAACGCTCTTTTTACCCCGCGAATTACTGATGATGCATGATAAATCATCTCATTGAGCGTAATAGGGAGAGTGGATGTATGCCCGGCCATAACATTTGAGGCTGAATCGCCAACAAGTATCACATCAATCCCGGCTTTATCCAGCAAACGTGCCATCGAAAAATCGTATGCAGTCAGCATGGCGATTTTTTCGTTCTTGTGTTTCATTTCCTGCAAAACGTGGGTAGTAACCTTGGTTACATTTACAAATTTTGAAATATGAGGTTCCATATTGAGGATTTCTTTTTGATTCAGTTACGTTTGCCTGAAATGATATTGTCCTGTTTTTTGGACAAAGATACAGATTAATTAATACCCAAATTGAGCGATTCCGAAAGGGAATTTATCAATGGCTGAAGAAATTGTCGGCAATCCACCAATTAGAACAAATTAATCATTCAGATTAAATGTAACAATTTTTATAACGGTGGTTTTAATTGACTAGTGATATTCTTAAAAGGCATTAGCTTAACATCAAAATAATGAAAATTAATCTTTTGGGGCACTTCGGCAAGCTCAGCGTAGTGGTTGTGGCGGATTTTTGTTTGACGCTACGAAGTTATTAAGGATCAAAGGCTAGACTTCGCAGAGCCTTTAAGGGTTCACCAGGATTACAAATAATTCAGGCTAAATAAAACGATTTATTCTATACTCAAATCGCTCAGCTAAGGTAAATCAAGCGGGTGTTATTATCAATTTTAATAGGGCCTGTTCGGGACTATTTTAGTAATTTTTTGTGCCTGAGTAATATATTTAGCTTAATTTTGTTTCGCTAATATCACTGTCTATCCAAGGAAACTATGAAACGTAACATTTTACGCCTGCTTTTGTCAATTTCACTTTTCTCTGCGTTTACTGCCTGTGAAACAGATTTTGATGTAATCGCCCCCTGGAAAGATATCACCGTTATATATGGCCTTATCAGTCAGAATGATTCAGTCCACTATATTAAGGTCAATAAAGCTTTTCTTGGCGAGGGAAATGCATTGGAATATGCACAGATTGCAGACTCAAGTTCTTATGGCGATAAAATTGAGGTAACAATTATTGAAAAAGGATTAAATGGCAGTATACGGACATTCATCTGCGATACCACCACGATTTACAATAAAGAGCCCGGTATTTTCTATTATCCGGAACAGGTAGTATATAAAGCGGCTTTTAAAGTGCCATCGAATCTTGATGCGCAGCAATATACCTATACCGTTGAAGTCAGAAATAAAATTACCGGAAAGATCGTAACTGCTGACACTCCTTTGGTTAAGGATTTTGTGATTGAAACACCTCGTCCGGGGCAGCAAAGCATCGATTTTATCAGCGAAAGTAACCAGCGGATTAAATGGTTATCTGCAAAAGATGGAAGAAGATACAATGTTACCATCAGGTTTTGGTTCGACGAAGTTGTGAATTTGTACGATACTACACAGCGCTATATCGACTGGAATTTCAGCTCTGTTAAATCAGGTTCTGTTAATGGTAACGAACCAATGGAAATTCTTTATGCACCACTTGATTTTTACCCTATTTGCAGTAACCTTATACCTTATAAGGATGCCCAACAGGAAAGTCTTGTAACTTCAAGGCTGGTTGACAGGGCTGAGTTTCGTTTTGCAGTCGCTGGCGATGAATTGAATACCTTTATGGAAGTTAACGAACCTTCTTCAGGAATCGTTCAGGAGAAACCAGCGTATACCAACGTAGATAACGGTATTGGCTTATTTTCATGCAGGTACACAAAAACCGCTTCGATTCCTATTGGAACAAGAACCGAAGAAAAGCTGATTGCTGAGGATATAAAATTTGTTGACAAAATTGGCAACAAATAGCCTCTTCATCAATTGAATCCTTTCTTATCTGACGAAATGTCAGAATTACTATGACATTTATTTTACAGCTATTTATCGGTTTTTACTGATATCTGTTTCTATATTGCTGAAATACAGCAGTGTAAGATACCTTCTGATGTTCACCCTCTATAACAGTCCTTTGTTTTTAGCTTATTGGCATAATCCTTGACTCGGTGCAGAAAAGCATTAAGAAATTTAAATCTGAATAAAATGGGCAAAATAATTGGAATTGACCTTGGAACCACTAATTCATGCGTCGCCGTAATGGAAGGCAATGAACCAGTAGTTATTCCAAATAGCGAAGGTCGTCGTACAACTCCCTCTATCGTTGCATTTACCGACAATGGTGAGCGTAAAGTTGGTGATCCTGCCAAAAGGCAGGCTATTACCAATGCCGAGAAAACTATTTTTTCTATTAAAAGGTTCATGGGTGAAACCTTCGACAGGGTGACCAAAGAAACAGGCCGTGTTCCTTATAAAGTTGTTAAAGGTGATAATAACACTCCGCGTGTAAAAATTGATGACAGACTTTATTCCCCACAGGAAATATCTGCAATAGTTCTTCAGAAAATGAAGAAAACAGCGGAAGATTACCTTGGTCAGACTGTTACCGAAGCCGTGATTACTGTTCCGGCATACTTTAGTGATTCACAAAGACAGGCGACAAAAGAAGCAGGAGAAATTGCAGGTCTTATCGTAAAGCGTATTATCAACGAACCTACTGCCGCAGCACTTGCTTATGGCCTGGATAAAAAAAGCCATGATTTAAAAGTTGCCGTGTTTGATCTGGGTGGAGGTACTTTCGATATTTCTATTCTTGAACTCGGAGAAGGCGTTTTCGAAGTAAAATCAACCAATGGTGATACACACCTTGGTGGTGATGACTTTGATCATATGATTATTGACTGGCTTGCCGATGAATTTAAAAATGATGAAGGAATTGACCTGAGAAAGGACCCAATGGCACTGCAGCGTTTGAAAGAAGCTGCAGAAAAAGCTAAAATTGAACTGTCAAGCTCAACCTCGACAGAGATAAATCTTCCTTATATTATGCCGGTTGACGGGATTCCAAAGCATCTTGTACGCACCCTCTCACGCTCTAAATTTGAGCAACTGAATGATAAACTGATAAGGGCTACCATAGAACCCTGCCGTCAGGCTATTAAAGATGCCGGACTTACTGTTGCCGATATCGACGAAGTTATTCTGGTAGGTGGTTCTACCCGAATCCCGGCTATCCAGAAGGTTGTTGAAGATTTTTTCGGCAAAGCGCCTTCAAAAGGGGTTAATCCTGACGAAGTTGTTGCCATTGGTGCTGCTATTCAGGGCGGTGTACTTACAGGTGAGGTAAAAGATGTTTTATTGCTTGATGTTACTCCGCTTTCTCTGGGTATTGAAACCATGGGTGGAGTGATGACAAAACTCATTGAGTCAAATACAACCATTCCAACACGTAAGTCAGAAGTCTTTTCCACAGCCAGTGATAACCAGCCTTCTGTTGAAATTCATGTTCTCCAGGGTGAACGCCCGATGGCCCGCGATAATAAAAGTATAGGCCGGTTCCACCTCGATGGTATTCCACCTGCTCCCCGCGGTGTTCCTCAGATTGAAGTTACCTTCGATATTGATGCCAACGGTATTCTGAATGTTTCAGCAAAAGATAAAGGCACCGGTAAGTCACAGCAGATTCACATTGAAGCTTCATCAGGCCTATCGGATGCTGAAATCAAGCGGATGAAAGAGGAAGCTGAAGCCAATGCCGAAACCGACCGTAAGGCCAAGGAAGAAGTGGATAAGCTCAACAGTGCTGATACAATGATCTTCCAGACAGAGAAGCAACTTAAAGAATACGGTGATAAACTTCCGGCTGATAAAAAAGCTCCGATCGAAAAGGCTTTAAACGATCTGAAGGAAGCGCATAAAAACCGCAATATCACAGGTATTGATTCTTCTTTAGCAGAACTTAATACTGCATGGCAGGCTGCAAGCGAGGAAATGTATAAAGCAACCCAATCTCAGGAAGGTCAGCCAGGTGCTGGTCCGGCTCCGGATGCATCAGGGGAACCTGCAAAAGGAAAGAGTACCCCCGATCAGGAAGTAACTGATGTGGATTTTGAAGAAGTAAAATAATTTGTTTTAAACTAAAGTGTTAAGTCAGGAATAAAATGAAACATTAAATGGGAAGAGCGTTTAAATTAATAAACAAATTCCCACTTCTTTCTTTTTACTTTTTACTTTAGACTTTCTACTTTTCTCTATGATCTTCTGCATGAAATTTGCAGTAAAAAAAAGGCAATCAGTAATGGTTGCCTTTTTATATTTGAGAATTCACTGGTTTATGTTTATTTGTAACTTTACGCTTTACACCTGCTCTTGATATGACAAACGCTCAGTTCCGGCTTTTTTTCTTTCTGATTTTTCTAAGTTCATTTACTTCAGTATTTGCACAGGTCAATAAGCCTGTCAGGCTTGAGATTCCGGTAAAGGATGATTCTGAGATTTATAAAGTGGTGCCCTGTGATCAAAACGGTGTAATGATCATTTACCTGAGTTCAGAAACCGATGAATCAGGACATTTGATCTGGATAACCGCTTTACTTGACCGTAACCTGAAAGAAATATGGCGCAAACCAGTTTCATTGCCACGGGGATTTGGTCTTGCCGAAGCCCTTTATTCCAATAATCATTTTATTGGATTCTGGTATTCACTGAAAGGAAATACCGGGGATAACCTTCGGATAGTAGATATTCAGGTAGCGGATACAACCAAGCGTGAGGTCGCCTATACAGTTCCGGAAAAAGCAGAGCTTTCGCACTTTGGTATTTGTGAACATTTTGCGCTTGCCGGTCTCAATACAAAGGATAATCAATCTCTTTTTATCAGGTACGATATACAGTCAGGAAATATTACCGCTCTAAATCAGGAGATTGAGGGAAGCGTTGTCATCGAATCCATGAACATAAATCCTGAATCAGGCATGGTTTCTGCCATTCTCAGAACAACTGGTTCGGCTAAAAAACGAGGTTATTATCTGGTGAAGACCGACAGGAACGGGCAGAAAATCAGTCAAATGAAGTTGAGTAAGTTTGATGATTCCAATATGGTTAATACCGCGTTTGCCTATAAGATTGATAGCAGAACCGACCTGATTATTGGTTCTTATGGAAAAAGCAGCCGGACAAAAAATGTTAATGGCTTTGAAACAACCGGAGTAGCATCCACAGGTTTCTTCTCTATTATAATACAAGACAATATTGAAATCAGTGGTTCAGCCTATGAGTTTTCCGATTTTCAGAATTTCTACCGTTACCTGAGGAGGCCATCTGACCTGAGTATGCGACGCAGCACCAGCAAGGCTGAAAAGGGAAGCAAAGATTATTCTGTAGATTATGACCTGCTGGCACACGATGTTTTCAAATGGAAAGATAGTTATGTTTTTATTGCGGAAGCCTATTATCCTGAATACAGGACAGTTACAACGATGGTTTATGATTACTATGGTCGCCCCTATCCATCTACCTACTCGGTTTTCGAGGGATTCCGCTATCTTACCACCTTTATTGCCGGCTTTGATTCCACTGGCAATATGAAATGGAACAACGATCTGGAGTTACAGAATATGCTTTCACAGGAGCTCAGGCAAAAAGTGCTTGCCTGGGAAGACACAGATGGATTGGTTTTATCCTATACCTACGATGCAAAAATTGCTTCAAAGCTATTGACCGATGGCTTATCAGCCAGCAGTAGTGTTTCTAATACAGAGATTGCTTCCCTCAGTTCACGAGATAAAGTTTACAGCGATGCAAACAGCAATATTGTTTCCTGGTATGGCAATTACTTTCTCGTTTATGGATATCAGAATATCAGGAATAGTTATCAATCGAGCAGGAATAATAAAAACGTTTTCTATCTGAATAAGATTGCCTTCAGATAATCACTTTATTTTATTTTTACCCATAAAATTCCTGTAGTAGCAAAAGCCGGAGAGTATTGGTTAAGATCCTCCGAAAGAATAAAAACTAAAAGCATCTGCATTTATAGTTGAGCAAAAAGCATATCAATCAGTCTTTTTGTATACTGATAATCTGCT
>JAAXUD010000459.1 GCA_013336205.1 Lentimicrobium sp.
TTGAGATTATAAATCATTTGTAATCAATTCATTGCGTCTTTGCGTCATCGCGTGATTCTTAAAATTACCGGAGTATTGAATTAGTTTACTGCTTTCATAAATTATTTCTGAAGTTAAGTATCTGCCAGTAAAAAATAATTTTTCCACATTCGTTTACCCGTGGCGGAAATCTTCTAATTTCGTTGAAAAATATGCTTGCAAACAATACTTACATATTAACCAGGAAACAAAAGCAACACCATGAAAGGCAAAACTTTTGCAGAAAAAATTCTGGGTGCCGAAGCAGGCGCCATTGTATTCCGTAAACCGGATATTATTCTTACCCACGACAACACATCCAGCATTGGCAGCACATTTAACAAAATGGGTGGTGTTAAGGTATTTGATCCCGATCAGCTGCTGATTGTGCTTGATCACAACGCCCCGCCAACGAATGCCAAACTGGCCAATGATTACCAGAAAATCCGTGACATTGTCAAGCAGCAGGGCATCAAAAAATTCCATGATGTAGGCAAGGGCATCTGTCATCAGATTGTTTCGCAATACGCCCGTCCAAAAATGATTGTAGTGGGCAGCGATAGCCATACCTGCACAGCGGGAGCATTCAACTCTTTTGCTGCCGGCATCGACCGTACTGAAACTGCCGGCCTCTGGAAACAGGGCGAAACCTGGTTCCGCGTTCCTGAAAGCATTAAGATTACCCTAAACGGTAAATTACCTGCCGGTGTTTACGCCAAAGACCTTTCCCTGTGGATTATCGGAATGATTGGTTCAAGTGGCGCTGATTACATGTCGATTGAGTATCACGGCGAGGGTGTTAAGACGCTCAATGTAGCCGATCGTATGACAATTGCCAACCTGGCTTCTGAAATGGGTGCCAAGAATGCGGTATTCCCGGCCGATGAAGTGCTGGAACAATGGCTGGGTCATAAAACCGAGGGCGCCTGGGCTGATCAGGATGCAAACTATGCCCGTGAAATTGTGATCGATCTGAACACTTTATTCCCTGTGGTAGCTGCGCCTCACCATGTTGACAATGTAAAAGCACTCGCTGAAGTTAAGGGCGTTAAGCTAAACCAGGCACTGATAGGAACCTGCACCAACGGTCGTATTGAAGACCTGAGAGAAGCTGCCAGAATCCTGGATGGTAAAAAGTTGCCGGAGGGCTTTCAGTTACTCATAATCCCTGCATCACAGGAAATTTACCTTCAGGCAATGGAAGAAGGTCTTATTAAGCTGTTTATGGAAACAGGCGCCAACGTTCTGGCTTCGAGTTGCGGCCCATGCCTGGGAACAGGACAAGGCATCCCTGCAGATGGCTACACCGTAATCTCGACCGCCAACAGAAACTTTAAGGGCCGCATGGGCAATAAAGAGTCTTCCATCTATCTGGCATCTCCGGCTGTGGTTGCTTTTTCGGCACTTCAGGGTGAAATTGCCGATCCACGTGGCGATCATTTCACCGATAAATTCCCCTTTGCTGCAGAGCAAAGCAAAACGGTAGACATTGCCCCCGGCGATGATCGTTTTGCCGCCGGTTCCTGGAACTATGCAGATGTTGACAATCTCAACACAGACCAGATGTTTGCCGGGAAATTTACCTATGAGATCAATAGCTCAGAAGCTGAAAAAATCATGCCTTACCTCTTTAAAGGTTTCGACGATAGTTTCTCAGAAAGGGTAAAAGAAGGCGATATCCTGGTTGCCGGAGCCAACTTCGGCTGCGGTAGTTCACGGGAGCACCCTGCGGTAGGACTTGCCTTTGCTGGTGTGAAAGCTGTGATCTGTAAATCTGTCAACCGGATCTTCTATCGCTCGTCGGTTAACCAGGGACTCCCGATTATCCTCCTGCCCGAGGCTGTTGATGCCTATAAACAAGGCGATAAGGTTGATATTGATTTTGCTTCCGGTATTGTTACAATTGCCGGCAAAGAATTCAGGTTCTCGCCCCTGCCCGCAAAATTGATGGGTATCTTTGATGCAAAAGGGCTGGTGAATTATGTGAAAGCAATAGGCTGATCATAGTTAATAAATGCTAAACCGGCTGCATCTGGGAAACCATTGCAGCCGGTTTTTGTTTACACATAAAAACATTACCTGAATGATGAAGTTAAGCATGAAAACGCGCCTGCCCTATTACCTTTTCCTGGCTTCAGGGCTGGTTGCCATGGCATTTTTATACATTGGTTTGCTGACCGCGCTGCCCAAATATGCAGGAAGAGTGCCATTTCTTGCAGTATTGTTTATTGTTGATTGGCTCATCTACAGTGATGTTCGTAAATTCTGGCTAAAATATTCCACTCTTGTGAAGACTGCTTTTGCCGTCTTCTGGTGGATGCCGGTATTTCTAATGTTTATCTTCCTTTTAGGCTCCATAATTAAACCACTTCAGGAATGGAATGACTGGCCGCGCATTTATTTACCGGGGCTGGCACTCATTGCTGTTTTATCTAAGGTTGCCATGTTTGTTGGCTTGTTGCCGGCTTACCTTTTACAGTTAACGGCCTATCTCAGCAGCATCGGTCGGCAGACTGCCCGGTGGCATTTCCATAAAGCCATTCATTTCTTTAAAATTACCGGCAATGTATTGAGTGTGCTCTTGCTTGCACTGATGCTTACAGGCAGTGTTTACTGGGTTTACCGTTTTAAAGTCCACGAAGTGAATATTTCGTTGAAACAATTGCCTCCGGAGTTTGAAGGATTAAAAATTGTTCAGCTTTCGGATATACATCTTGGAAGCTGGGTTTCAACAAAACCCCTGCAGAAGGCTGTTGATAAAGTTATGGCAATTAAGCCTGATATCATTGTTTTTACGGGTGATATGGTTAATTACAGCACCGATGAAGTACAGGGCTTTGAGTCAACGCTGTCGCAGTTAAAAGCGCCACTTGGGGTCTATGCCATTCTGGGAAACCATGATTACGGAGATTATACACCCTGGGAAAGTGAAGCAGCCAAAGCGCAGAATATGGTTGATCTTGAACTCTTTTATAAGGAGATCGGCTGGAAATTGCTGCGCAATCAATCGGAAATAATCAAAGTTGATAGTGCGTTGCTTCTTTTATCGGGTGTCGAGAACTGGAGTGCGACACCGCGTTTCAGAAAGTATGGAGATATGGGAATAACCATGCAACAGGCTCAAAAGGCAGATTTAAGCATACTGCTGTCGCACGATCCGACACATTGGGATGCGGAAGTAACAGAAAGTTATCCTCAATTCGACCTAACCCTCTCAGGGCATACCCACGGAATGCAAATGGGGATTGAAATGTTTGGGATTTCCTGGAGTCCTTCCCAATACATTTACAAAGAATGGGCTGGCTTGTATCCCCATAAAACTTCCTTCGGAAAAATCAATTATTTGTATGTAAACCGCGGTCTCGGGCATATCGGTTATCCCGGAAGGGTGGGAATTCTGCCGGAAATCACACTTATTACGTTTAGCAAGGCAGAATAGAAGGAAATTAGAATTATGAATTTAGAACGACGAATAAAGAATGAAGAAAGGCGG
>JAAXUD010000460.1 GCA_013336205.1 Lentimicrobium sp.
GTTCAAAATATTTGAAACTGGGTTGGGTAGAAAGATTCAATTGACTATCATATAAGAACAAAGGGCTGTTGCCAGCAAAGGCAAAACGCTATCGGACGCATGATTGTAAGAAGAAAAATGTAAATTTATTGAAAATTCAGGAGTTAGAGAAAGCTATAAACAATAAAATCAAAGTTGTGGAAACATTGAAATTAAATAATGAGCTTTATGCTGATTTGGCAAATGCATTGCCTTCAGGTATATATCGCACACGTGTTTTTTATGATTTAGCATTAAATAAAGACAAATGGTTAAGCTCAAGAGAAGCTCCATATATTGTAGAGTTTGCAAATGACCGTTTTTTTGAAATACTGCATTTGGACAGGCTTGTTTTTGAAAAGAATCCTGGTATTATTCACGATTTAATTTTTAATGATGATAAGGCAGAATTTGCCAGATTAAATGTAGAATCGAATTTAAACTTTACTCCATTTTTTTGGGAAGGCCGCGTCTTAATTAATAACACCGTAATTTGGATTAAATTTAAATCAGTTCCCCGCGTACTTGAAAATCAGGATATTATTTGGACTGGCATATTAGAGGATATTACCCTGCGAAAGCAAACAGAAGAGGATATAAGAATTAAAAATGCCGAACTTCAACGATTAAATGCCGACAAAGATTACTTTATATCAATACTTGCGCACGATTTAAAAGGTCCTTTCAGTTCGATAATCGGATTACTGGAATTATTATTAGGCAACCTTCAAACCTATGATATCAATGAAATTGAAAGCCAGTTAACTGCTGTTAATAATTCAGCAATTGGCGCATATAATTTATTGGAAGACATTCTGGTGTGGGCACTTTCGCAATCGGGCAAACTGCCATTTGAGCCAGGAGAATTCAACTTAAAACACAGTTGTGAAGATGTGGTTGAAATTTTAAAACCAGGCGCCGACAAGAAAAGTATTACAATCAATATTGTTGTAGCAGAAAGAATGATAGTTTTTGCTGATATCGATATGTTGAGCACTATTTTGCGCAACTTAATTTCGAATGCAATTAAATTCACCAGGAAGGGTGGAAATATCACTATTTTTTCAGAGCAAAATAACTCGGAGATTACAATTTCAGTTTCAGACAATGGATTAGGAGTTTCAGCTGAAATATTATCTCATCTTTTTGATAATACGCAAAAACATTCATTAAAAGGAACAGCCAACGAAAAAGGAACAGGTTTAGGTTTATTGATTTGTAAAAAATTTGTTGAGAAACACAGTGGAAGAATCTGGGCAGAGAGTAAGGTTGGACAGGGGAGCATATTTAAATTTACATTACCATTAAATACGAAAATATAAATTGATGTAAAAAGACCTGTTTTTAAACCCACAGCAATGGTATTGGGACCCGACAGGAAATCAACCGGAAGTCCCAACTGCATATAGTTCCGGACGTTGTAGTGTATTTAAAAAAGTAATGAAATCGTTTTTGCGAAAAATATTGTTTGCAAAAAGCTATCTCTACCTCTATCCATATAGCTCATTGAACCTGGACAATGATCTGGAAAGAATTTATGAGGCAGAATATTTTGATCGAAATACAATCTTAAGAGGCAAAGACATATCAAAAAATCAATTTTCACTCTGGGAAAAATGGAATCTTTTCGGAGGTTATCATTCGTTCGATGCTCTTGGATTTTTCTCCGGAACTAAATTCAATCACCAAAACAAGACCTACATTATTGGTACAATTTACCCAAATCCAATAATGGTGATCGGATTTTATTTTACAACATTAACTTTGGGCTTTATCCTGGATAGTAAAGTTTCGACAAACGGTAGCTATGAAAATCCCGAAATGATTCTTCCGATCGGAATCTTAAGCATTGTACTTCTTTCAGGTTTGCTCTACTTCAGAAGGAGAATTGGAAATTCGGTTGAACAAATATTGAAAATAAAAAAAACGCACCATAAGAAAGGCTAAACGCTATCGGGCCCATGGTTGTAAGGAGAAATATTGTACATTTATTGATAATTCTGCTGGCCGGAATGATATAATTTCAAAACTGCCCGCCAGCGCTTGGCCTCGGACGGCTCCTGGCGGTCATTATTGACAAACGGAAGCAAAAACGAAATTTTAACATAACAATCAATGAAAATAAAAATCCTGTTTATCATCATGTCTTTTGCAACATTTTGCAATGCACAGATTGTAAACATTCCTGATGCAAATTTCAAGGCAAAACTGGTATTGGCAAGTCCCGTTGACACTATAGCCAAAGATTTAGCCGGAAATTATTTTAAAATTGATGCCAATAATGATGGCGAAATACAAACAGGTGAAGCCGCCCAGGTTAGTTACCTGAATATAGTCTGCGAAGATTGCTATAATGCGCTGCAGGGTCTGGCGATACAGTCACTCGAAGGACTGGACAGTTTTATTAATCTTAAAACATTGATCACCGGCGGTAACGACCTGGTTAATTATGATTTAGTATTTACAAATAACACTATTGTTGAATACCTGGACCTGTTAGATGATTTTAAATCTATTACGATACAAAACACCCCTAATCTTACATTATTAAGGTTTTCTGAAAATTATAACCCGAATGGGGAAGTCCTCGTTGATAATG
This sequence comes from Lentimicrobium sp., assembly GCA_013336205.1. Classification (GTDB taxonomy): domain Bacteria; phylum Bacteroidota; class Bacteroidia; order Bacteroidales; family Lentimicrobiaceae; genus Lentimicrobium. The sequence continues at coordinate 2,618 of JAAXUD010000460.1, forward strand.
CTCCCGGTTTAACCATTAATTTCAGTACTTTCTTTTATGTGGGATTAGATATCAGTGGAAATTTTACGATGAAAAATTGTAATCAGATTGAAGAATTACTTTTCTATCATGGTTCCTCCGGAGTATGTATGGACACAATTTTCATTGAAAATATGGCCGGATTAAATCATCTGAGTGTAAAGGGCAAATCTACGGGTTCAGCCACATATTACCCCTTTACAATTAACCACCTGGATGTAAAAAACACCCCCCTGTTACTTTCTTTATCGGTTACAGAAACAAACATTGAAAATCTGGAATTATGTGAAACGGGTGCCTATATACAGACTATGTTTTCAACAGCTAATAAAAATCTGAATAGATTGGGTCTCGTCGGAATGCCATTAACCTATATTAATATTTGGGATGACCATTCTGATTTGGAAACAATATGTGTCGATGACAATAATTATAATATTGTAAAAACAGAAGTGCTCGATGAAGGACTTACTGCAAATGTAACGCCATATTGCAGTTTCACTCCCTGTGGTACTTTTTACACAATTCAGGGGAAAAATACATTGGATTTGAATGAAAACGGATGTGATGATAATGATTTGGTTTACCCTGCCCTAAAATACAGGGTGATTAGTGGGGCCGCTACAACTACGGTTATTTCCGATACCTCCGGTAATTACTCCATCAATGTGCGGCCAGGGAATCATGTGATTACTCCCATGATCGAAAATCCGGATTATTATACCATCAGTCCGACAAACCTTGTCGTTGATTTTCCGACCCAAAGCAGCCCTGTAAATCAGGATTTCTGTATATCCGCTATACCCCATCATGATGTTGAAGTATTGATTATTCCCACAGACCCGGCACGACCAGGGTTTGATGCTCACTATACA
>JAAXUD010000461.1 GCA_013336205.1 Lentimicrobium sp.
AAAGTCCCCAGGAGTCGTTTAAATTGTTCCTTAACGCTGAACTGTTTGTTTAAAGCCAGCCAGAAGGGGATAAGTAAGAGGAGAAAGGCTATAACCGCCAGATATTCAATGCCTTTTGTGTCGAAAATATTGTGATAGCTGAATCCGTCCATATTCTTGGTTTTTAAATTTTACTGATCGTTGAATAGCAGCTTATTTACTTTGCTCTTTTGCCCAGGATGGAGATTCCCTTAAAACAGGTAATCGGTTAATAACCCACCTGAAAATCCAGATCTCTGTAAAAAGCACTGTAAGCGTAACAACAATTTCCATCCAGGATGGAACGTATCGTTCGGCAAGGTCCCATCTGAACCCTATGATGGTTACATTGAGCCTGTTAATGATAACACCTGTCATGGTGAGGATGGCTGCAATTCTGATCAGGAGTGTACTCTTTATGCGGTAACTGTAAAAGAAGAGCAACATTGGCACAAGCACAAATCCGATCATCTCCAGTAGGAACCAGTAACCCATAGGTGTATCAATCAGGTTCCAGTGTTTGCCATGAATAAAAACAAGCAACTGAAGGAAAAAGTAGGCAAACAGGGCACCTGTGCAGATTTTTGCTAAGCCGTGAATTATCTTTTGCTGCGCAAGATGGTTCTTTTCACTGATTTGATTAAAGAAGACCTTATGACTGATGGATCCCTCGAAGATGACCATCGACAGGCCGGCAAAGATACTGGATACAAAAAAGAGCACAGGAATAAACTCAGAGTACCATAATGGATGAATCTTGTCTTTTGCCATCAGATACAAAGCGCCTAAGCCTGATTGATGAAGAATAGAAAGGGTAATTCCAAAAATGACTGCTGCCAGTGTCATGCCTGAGAGTATTTTGTGGGCACGCCGGGCTCCAAGCCATTCTGCTATGGCGGGTGAAAATTCAATTAACTGTGCAATCATATACAGCAGGAAATGCCATGCTACCAGGAATAAAACTGAGCTTACCCCAAAACTATTGCCGATGATCGGGTTGATAACGTTCCACGGCCGCCCCAGGTCAAGCAGCAATGCTCCTGCATAAAAAAGATAGGCCAGAAAGCCGTTTAACACCGTAACCCTGACAATGGAATGGTACTGACGAATATTCAGGATATACACCATAAAAGTAATAACGTAGGCTCCACCGGCAAAAGCGACACCGGTAACCACATCAAAACCTATCCACAAACCCCAGGGGATTTCCTGCGAGAGGTTGGTGATGGCACCGATTCCTTTCCAGAAACGGATAATAATCAGCACAATACCTAAAATTATAATAGGAATTGAGATAATATTAAAGGGGGTGAGGAGCTTCCCTTTTGGTTTAAATTCTCTTGCCAGAAATCTCCATATGGGTTTCCCATCATTGTCTGCTGCAACTATAGATCCGTTACTCATCGTCGTTTTCCGGGTTAGTGTGATTCTTTTTCGTTGCCTGTTGAATGCCAAGTAAAAGTGCCGGAACCAGCACAAATACAGAGGGGACACTATAGAGAAACCCTTTTGTCAGGGAAGGATAAGATGTTTTTTGAAGGGATGTATTCATGCCCAGCTCTTCAAATGGTACGGGGGAAAGTGCCAGCCAGCAGGTTCCGCCGGCTTCATGCTCGCCATAGATATGATCAACGTATTGGTCCGGGTTTTCGTAAATCCTTCTCCGGGCTTCCTGAATCAGTTCCTTCCGTGTTCCAAACGTAAGGGCTTCGTTAGGGCAGTTCTCCACACAAGCCGGTAATTCGCCTTTTTGCACCCTGGTATCAAAACACATGGTGCATTTTTGAATTTTCGGGTTTGAGCTGTGGTATTCAAATTTTGGCATATCAAATGGACATGAAACCATACAATAGCGGCACCCCATGCATTTATCGCCGTTCCATACAACCGGACCTGCAAGGGTTTTGTGCATGGCTTCAGTCAGACAGGCGGCAGCGCAGGCCGGTTCATTGCAATGCATGCATTGCATCTTGGAATATACAATTCCTTTTGAAGTATGATATTCGTTTATTACGGTTCGCCGGGTTTCATCCGGCTTTCTCAATCCTTTGATGTCTTTGGTTGGAATGGGTTCCGGTAGTCCGTTAGCGTCTGCACAATCATACTCGCAGCCCCGGCATCCTTTGCACCGGGAAGAATCATAAAGGATACCATAAAACTCAGAACTGTTTTTGATTACAGACGATGCATTTAGTTCTTTTCCAATGGCCAGGGAAAGCCCCGTAGCACACATTACTTTAAAAAAATCCCTGCGACGTAAATCCATAACTGGCTTTTTTAGGATAAATGTTGGCAATTCTTATCGGAGATAGTATTATCTATTATCCAGAAATGTTGTCTGAAAATCTTCCCAGATTTCAGGGCCAAAATCGGAGAGAACGCCCTCTTTTATTACGCCACCATCCTGAAGCACAACATGGGCATATTCAGGACTGTCTGGTTTTAATGTTACTGTAAGGAAATCTTTTACCCTTGAAAATTCCGTATTTAACCATTTTTTATATTGATCTGCCATTTCTAAAAGCTGAATTTCTTTCAGCCAGTTGGATGGTTCAATCTTATAGACCCATCCTTCACTATAGGGAGAGGTGTTTAGTTCCGATGATTTGCCGGGCAGTGATTCATTGTTTTGCTGAATAATCCCTGAAACAGGGGCGTACATATTCAACTGTTTTCCTGATTGTATAATTGAGATGAGCAGATCGCCCTTTTTAATCTTTTCTCCGGGGTTTTTCATCTCAATTCGTGTGATCGGGCCGGTAATATGTTGAATGAAGTCATCCAAGCCTATCGTAACGATTCCATCTTTCTCCATAAAAGCCCAGGTGTGTGTTTTGTCGAAAAACAAACCATTTGGAACCAATACAGAGTTTCTGTCGAAACCGGCCTGAGGTTGCAGACGTTCAGTTTTTGTTTTTACCGCTGCTTTTTTATCCAATGAGAAACGAACAAAGAAAGTAATAACAAACGCCAATATAATAGCACATGCCAGAAATAGCAGTGTCATTGTAGCCTTTGAGCCGGCATTCTCAGAAACAGGCATACTTAGAGAAACAATATTTATTTTTTCAAGTTGTGATTGACTTTCACTGTTTGCCAGCTCGCAAAAGCCATAGGAATTCATGTATTGTTGTCCGCTGGTAATAACCCACGAAAGAAATGCCTGTCCGGCTTTGTCAGCAGGCTGTTGGTTGCTGACTGCATAAATGTTATCTGATAAAGACTTCGGATACTTTCCGATCCAGACTCCACGCTGAAATGTTGTAAGATCGCTGTAAATATTTTCAAAATGATCTATAGAGCCATTAGCGTTTTTATCGATGGGTAAAAAACTTAAATTCTCAACAAGGCCCTCATTTTCTGCTCTCATGATGTCAGCCATTTTACAAAAACCAATGGCATAAGGATCATTTTGAATTGCGCTTATCACTTCACCACTATTCAGAAGGGTAATTCCATTTAAGGGCAGTTTAGTTTCTTTCAGAAACCGG
>JAAXUD010000068.1 GCA_013336205.1 Lentimicrobium sp.
TGCAGGAGCCAGTGCTGCTGCAAACTATGATTTTGACAGCCTTATGGTTCCCTTCAGGTGTCTGGCTTCAGATATTGCGCGTAATGAACAGGTTATTTTGAATAATGGGGATCTCGGCAGTTCTATTCGCGCATCTATGACATTCCCGTTCTATTTTAAACCCATCAGAATTGACGGGAGATTGCTTTTTGACGGGGGAATGTACAATAACTTTCCTTCTGATGTTATGCTGGAAGATTTTTTTCCGGATATAATTATCGGCTGCCAGGCCTCCTCGAATTATGCTGAACCAGAAGCCGACAACGTGATTTCCCAATTACAGAATATGCTGATGGTAAAAAGTGATTATTCGGTTCTTTGCGATAATGGTGTGCTTATCAGGCCGAATCTGAAGAAGGTAAGTGTCATTGATTTCAGCAATACGAAGGAATTTATTGATAGCGGTTATGTTGAAACAAAACGGCTCATACCGGAAATCAGGTCCTTTATTGTTGAAAAAGTATTGCAGTCGGAAATTGATGCAAAGCGGGCAGCTTTCAATAATAGCAAGCCTCCTTTGCTCATAGGTAATTTTCAGGTATCCGGATTAAAGAGCGGTCAGTTTGAGTATGTAAACCGGATGTTGCGGAAAAATACATTTACCTCTGCCAAATCAGGCAAAGACCCCGGCGTTGGTACCCTCAGCCTGGGAATGATTGAACCAGAGTATTTCAAACTGATTTCCGAGGGCATGATTCAACATATCTATCCTAAATTATACTACAGGGAAAATACAGGTTTTTATGATCTGATACTTGATGTGAAGAGTAAAAGTCAACTTGAGGCCTCTGTAGGGGGGGCTGTAACATCGAGTGCTGTAAATGAGCTTTTTCTTAAATTTCAATACAATAACTGGAACAAAAATTCTACCCGGCTTCTGGCTAATGCTTATTTCGGAAGGTTTTATAATTCCGGCATGATAGAAGGCCGGATAGATTTCCCCTATAAGCTTCCGTTTTTTTTAAGGTCACAGTTTACTTTCAATAAGTTTAACTATTTTAAAACAAATTTATATTTCTTTGAGGACGACGATCCATTCTTTTTGGTTGAACGGGATAAATTTTTGACTGTAAGTTCAGGCTTTCCGGTTACGAATGATGGTAAACTTGAATTTGAATTTCAGATAGGCTCAAATAAAGATGAGTATTATCAGACTAATTCATACTCCCAGAATGATACGCTGGACAAAACTGTATTCCAGTGTTATTCACCTGGTGTTTTACAAGAATTTAACAATTTGAACAGGAAGGAATATCCTAGTAGTGGTGCCCGGCTGGCTTTCTCCTCTTACCTTGTTTTTGGCCAGGAAAATTATACGCCGGGAAGTACTTCGCCGGTTAATGAAAGTATGGAGAAGCAACATTCATGGATACAGGCTCAGGTAGTTTATGAGAATTATTTTCTGAAGACCGGATCATTAAGGATGGGTATATACGCCCAGGCTCATTTTTCAACTCAGGATTATTTCAGTAATTATTCGTCAAGTATCCTCTCTTCCAGTGCTTTTCAGCCTATTCCTGAAAGTATGATTCGTTTTATGCCCCAATTCAGGGCGAATAAATTTCTTGCAGCAGGAACAAAAAATATATATACAATCCGGCGTAACCTTGATCTCAGATTAGAAGGCTATCTGTTTGTGCCGACCAAAGGAATTGAACAAACCCCGGAAACCAGGCTGGCAGTGGATGCAACTGAAATTAAACTCTGGCCGATGGCAACCACCGCGATTGTTTACTTCAGCCCCGTAGGTCCTGTCAGTTTAAGTCTTAACTATTTTGATGGGGAGACTGAACCCTGGTCGTTTTTTCTGAAGTTTGGTTACCTTATTTTTAACAAAAGGCCGCTCTGATGCCATTGGCCGGCTTTCCCGATTTATTCCACAGGTATTGTTCCAAAGATGCATGCTTGCTTAAAATTATTGTTACCTTTGCAACCCTAAAACGTTTGTGAACTTAATCAACTGAAATATAAACAGTTTAAATCCTGCCTCCATAGTTTACGGCCATAAAGCCTTTTCCGGAAAATCTCTTTCTTTCAATGAAATAACCGGAATGCGGTGTGTGTCCATATATGAGAGGAATGCTTGTTCAACCTTTTATTAATCATTCATTTGAATACCTAATGGAAACGAAAGATCAATCCAATCAAAATCCTGAGAATGTAAACCTTAATCAGGAGGAGAATTCCCTTCCCGTTAATGAAACGGTAGAAAATTTAGAAATTTCAGAGGATCAATCAGAAACTGCTATTGTTGCAGTAATTGCTGAACCTGATGCTGAAGATGAACCAGCGGCTGAACAAGCTCCTGTTGCTGAAGCAGAGATCGTTGATGCGCAGATTGCCGACGAACCGATTGAGGTGGTAGAAGTTGCAGAAACTGAGATTAAGGCTGAAGCGCTTCCTGTCATTGAACCTTTAGTGGCTGCAGTAGAAGCAACCACATTCTCTGAAGAGGTAGCTCCGGAAGTTGATGTGGTTGCTGAAGAAGAAACTACTTTGTCTGAAGAGGTAGCTCCTGAAGTTGCAGTGGTTGCTGAAGAAGAAACTACTTTGTCTGAAGAGGTGGGCGCTGAAGTTGCAATGGCTACAGAAGACGTTAGTGTCATGGCTGAGCCGGAAGCTGTTATTATCGCTGCTGGTGAAATCATTCCGGAAGTTGAAGAGCATGCCGATGAAGAAGAGCAGGATGAGGTTGAAGAGCATGAAATAGAAGATAATCCTCAGTATGAAGGCCTCAGCAGGGAGCAATTGGTTGAAAAACTTGAAGACCTTGTTAAGGACTCAAATGTGAATGCCATTAAGGCATCTGTAGGGTTTATCAGGATAGCCTTCCTGAAACTGAATAAAGAGTATAAGCAGGAGCTTTATCAAAAACTTGCAGAAGTTTCACCTGATGCAGAGGCTGAAGCAGAACCAGCCGCAGAAGTGCAGACTGTTCAGGACGATGCTGTAGAAGAGCGGTTTAAAGCAGCTTTCAATATATATAAGCAAAACAAGGGTAAGTTTAATGAGGAGCAGGAAAAGGTTAAAATTAAAAACCTTGAAGCCAAAAACCAGATTCTTGATGAACTTAAGGCGCTGATTAATTCAGAAGAAACCCTTAAAAAGACATACGATGAGTTTAAATTGCTTCAGGAAAAATGGAAAACCATAGGAATGGTTCCCAAAGGGGAAATCAATAACCTATGGCAGAATTACCATTTCCTGGTTGAGAAATTTTTCGATAAAGTAAAAATCAACAAGGAACTAAAAGACCTTGATCTGAAGAAAAATCTTGAAGCTAAAATACTTCTTTGTGGAAAAGCTGAAGAGTTGTTGCTCGAAACTTCAATCATGAAGTCATTCAAGCAATTGCAGCAATATCATGAAGAGTGGAAAGAGATCGGACCTGTTCCACAGGATAAAAAAGATGAACTCTGGGATCGTTTCCGTAGTGCAACGGAGAAGATTAACGAGCGTCGCCGTGAGTATTACGATGAGATGCAGGATAGTCTGGAGCAAAATCTGTCTGCAAAAGTTATTTTGTGCGAAAAAGCAGAGCAATTACTCGCTGCAGAAAGTGATTCTATCAAAGCATGGCAGGATGTAACTGCACAGATTACCGAATTGCTTAAAATCTGGAAAACAATCGGACCAGCACCCAAAAAGCAGAACAATGAGATATGGGCAAGGTTCAAAACTTCACTTGACGGGTTTTTCAATACGAAGAAAGACTACTTCAATAAGCTGAAGGAACAGCAAATGAATAACTTCAATCTGAAACTTGATCTTTGTGTTCAGGCTGAAGCGCTGCGAAATAGCACTGATTGGAAAAATACCAGCCGTGAGCTGATCAATCTTCAGAATGAATGGAAGAAGGTAGGTCCGGTTCCACGTAAACAAAGTGACCGGATCTGGAAACGTTTCAGGGCAGCCTGCGATGAGTTTTTCTCGACAAAATCTGAGTATTTCAAAAATGTTTCAGGGCACGAAGAGGAGAATATGAAGCTGAAGCTCGGTTTAATTGAGCAGGTGAAAGAATTTGAGGTTGGTGACGATCGCAATCAAGCCGTGGAAACATTGAAAGACTTTCAGCGGCAGTGGATGGAAATAGGCCATGTTCCTATCAAAGAAAAGGAAAAACTACAAACAGAATTCAGGGCACTGATTAACAAGCATTTCGAGAAGTTGAAAATGGAATCCATTTCAATGGGAGCCAGCAATTATCGCAGTCGCGTTGAACGGATGGCTAAAGATTCTCCTGATGCCGGAAGGATAATCAGTAAAGAACGCAGTTTTGTACAAGGTAAGATCCTGCAATTGCAGGACGAAATCAAAACCTGGGAAAACAATATAGGTTTCTTCGCCAAATCGAAAACAGCAAACCTGCTGAAACAGGAATTTGAGAAAAAGATCGATAAAGCAAAAGAAGAACTTCAGTTGCTTGAAGCCAAACTTAAGATGCTTCGTGAGACTAATCAATAAATAAACAAGAACCGCCGGAATCTCCGGCGGTTCTTGTTTATACCCAATCCAGTTTTATTATTCAATTCCCTCCTTTTACTCATGTTTGCATTTCTATGGCAAATGCATTTTCTGTAGCAATAATTTGTTAATCGCTTTGTTTATAGTATAAACCATTCGTTAGTGTGGTTTATCTTTGTATTGAAAATGGTTTAATAAGAATATCAGCATCAGGATTATGAAAAAAACAGCAAAAGTGTCAGCTATTGTGCTTCTGGCCGTGGTATTGGCTTTGGTAGCCGCTCCCTTTATTTTCAAGGGAAAGATTATTGAAGCGGTTAAACGTGAGGCCAATAAATCGCTCAATGCAAAACTCGACTTCGAGGGGGTATCTCTTTCTCTTTTCAGGAGTTTTCCGGATTTTTCTTTGCGGTTAGATAAGTTAACGTTGGTAGGTATTGATGAATTTGCGAAAGATACCCTGGCTAGTATACCCGATATGAAGCTTACGATAGATCTGATGAGTGTTTTTAAAGGTACACAATATGAGATCAAGGTTGTGAAATTAAACAATCCGATGTTTAAATTGAGGGTGTTGGCTGATGGTCGTGCAAACTGGGATATTGTAAAGCCCCCGGCTGATACCACTGCTCCTGCTGAAGGCGGGCCTGAAGTTCCTTTCAAAGCTGCCCTCCGTAGTTTTACGATCAACGATGGAACAATAATCTATGATGATGCAAGCCTGAATACCCTTGTGATTGCCAGGCAGGTAAATCATGAACTTAGTGGCGATCTGACCGCTGATTTTACTGAGGTCCTGACTGAAACTGCAGTGGGCGATCTGGTTGTGGATTATGAAGGTATACGTTATCTTAATAAGGCAAAAGCACTACTGAAATCAAAGATCGGTGCCGATCTTGTGGCATGGAAGTTTACGTTTCCGGATGCAACACTGACCCTGAATGATTTGGACTTGTTGGCTTCCGGTTATTTTGCCATGCCTGAGGAAGGTTACGATATGGATATAAAGTTTGAAGCAGTGAAGGCCGGTTTTAAGAGTTTTCTTTCAATGATTCCTGCTATTTACTCAAAGGACTTTGACGCTGTTCAGGCAAAAGGTAGTCTGGCGTTCACAGGATATGTAAAAGGACTATACAGCGACAATTCTATGCCTGGTTTTGGGGTGAATATTGAGATTGCAAATGCAATGTTCCGTTATCCCGCTCTGCCGGGAGCAGTTGAGAATGTGGCGATGGAAGCCGGAATTTCCAATGCGAACGGAGATCCAGACGCTACAATTATTGATGTTAAGAAATTACACCTGGAAATGGCAGGGAATCCGGTAGATGTCCGGCTGTATGTCAGCACGCCGGTGAGCGATCCCTATATCGATACAAAAATTGTTGGGAAACTGAATCTGGCGGATGTTGGCAAATTCTATCCGCTGGAGAAGGGTGACGAACTATCCGGTCTTCTCGATGCTGATATTCTGGCAAAAGGGAAATTGTCAGCCATCGAAAATAAACAATTCGATCAGTTTAAAGCTGAAGGCAGGATTCTGGCATCGGAAGTAGTATATAAAACAGATTTATTGCCTGAAAAGCTTTCTATAAGTGATGCCAGATTAAACCTTTCTCCGTCTGTTGTCGATATGCCTGTTTTTAAAGCAGTGATTGGTAAAAATGATATAGCTGCCAGCGGCAGGCTTGAGAATTTAATGGCTTATTTTTTCGATAAGGGTGATTTAATCGGAAAACTGTCGTTGAATTCATCCTTTTTTAATGTGAATGACTTTATGAGTGAGCCAACGACGGCTGGTGCAGCTTCAGATACGGTTTCAATTGGCATTGTTGAGATTCCGGGTGGTATCGATTTTGCGATAGTGGCTGAATTCGGTCATGTGCTCTACGACAATATGGATTTAAGGAATGTTACAGGGCAAATGCGGGTGAAGGATAAAAGACTTTCATTAGAGAATTTGAAAATGAATACAATGGGAGGTTCTGTTGGTGTAAACGGAACCTATTCTACTTCTCAGGCTGACAAACCAGAAGTCGATTTCAGGCTTGATATTCAGGATGTGGATGTGCAACAGGCTTTTAAAACCTTCAATACCCTGGAAAAACTGGCACCAATAGCCGGTCTGGCTGCAGGTAGGTTCAGCACTCAGCTGAGTTTGAAAACGGACCTTAATGGAAATATGATGCCGGTATACTCTTCCATCAATGGTGGAGGCAAACTAACATCACCGGCACTTACTTTTACCAATGTAAATACCTTCGGTAAAGTAGCCGATGCGCTAAAAATCGACAAACTGAAACAATGGGCGATTGAAAAAATTAACCTTTCGTTTGAACTGGTGGATGGTAAGGTATTTGTAAAACCGTTTCAAACAGCCATCGGGAAAACCAAGGCCGATATTTCAGGCTGGAATTCCTTTGATGAAACCATGGAGTATGTGATGCAGCTTTCCATTCCGCGAAGTGAGTTTGGCGGGGCAGCCAACAATGTATTGAATAACCTGGTGAGTGAAGCGAATAAGAAAGGTGCAAATTTCAGCCTGGGTGAAACAGTGCCTGTGGCGGTGCTTATCAGCGGAACAATAACCAATCCTAAAATCTCGACCAGTCTGAAAAGTATGGGTACAAATGCCGTTGAGGAAATGAAACAGCAGATCAATGAAACCATTCAGCAGAAAAAGGAAGAGGCTGAGACAAAAGTCCGGGAAGAAGCTGTTAAATACATTGAAGAAGCAAATGTCCAGGCTCAGAAGATTCTTGCAACCGCACAAAAGCAAGCTGATGAGGTTATGCGGGTAGCCAATGAGTCTGCGGCTAAAATTAAGTCAGAAGCCGACAAGCAGGCCTTGCAGATAATTGCTGAAGGCAAGAAAAATGGCCCGATTGCTGAATTCGCGGCAAAGAAAACAGCGGACGGGGTGAAGAAGGAAGCAGCAAATCAGGCCGATAATGTAGTGGCTGAAGCTAAGAAACAGTCCGATAATCTGATGGCGAAAGCCAGACTTGAATCAGACAAAGTTATTCAGGAAGGAAAGGACAAAGCCGCCGGGAAATAGTTTTGTTTGTTAATACTCAAAGAACCCGTCAATACTGTGGGCTCTTTGAGTATTCTTTATAAGATCAGATGCTTTCTGTTTCTACTATTTTAGCAAGCAGATCGCTGTAAGGAAGAATCAGGTATTTATTCCCCCCGAAATCAATCTCAGTTCCGGCAAACTTCCTGAAAAGCACGGTGTCGCCAGCGGCGATTTCACTGTTTTCGGTGTTCCCGGTAGCGATGACTTTTGCCATGATTGGTTTTTCTTTGGCGGTATCTGGTATTATTATGCCACCAGCTGTCCGTTGTTCTCCTATGGGTTGGTTCATGTCAAGCAGAACGTTCTGGTTGATGGGTTGTAGTTCTTTCATGTTTGATGTTGTTGAATTATCCGTTAATATTAAGAAGTCTGTTGATTTTGCTTTTGTCAAAACCTATCACCATTTCACCATTAATTTCGGTTTGAGGAACTCCCGTCTGGCCGGTTTTATTAACCAATGCCCGGGCCTGCTCAGGATCTGCTGAAACATCAATATCAGTGAACTGGATTTTATGCTGACGTAAATAATTTTTCAAGGTAGTACACCACGAACAACTGGGCGTTGAATATACTGTAACGCTTGGCCCCCCTGAGGTTCCGGAAGTAGCCTGAAATAGCTGGTTTTCCATAAGGTTTTTATAAAAACCGGTGGTTTGACAGCCTTTGATTATGTTTTTCATGGTTGATTTTTCGAAAATCAACAAAGAAGGAACTGAATCAACGCCATAGAATGGATGAATATCTCTGACCAATGACGCATCTGCTTTTAGTGACAGGGCTTCACCAATCAGGGTAGCTGCTTCCTCAAAGCTTGATTCTGCGCAGCCCGATGTTGGAGAATTGCTCTTATACAGTAAAAGAAAGGACCTTTCGCTTTCAGCTATAATGCCTTTAAGTTCCTGAAGTGATTTAATGACTTTAACTTTCATTGTGGATTTTTTTCTTAACATTTCAAGAAGCATGCCACTGACAATGATTTTGGGAGTTGGGGTAATAAAAATAGTGATACCTAAGCGATTTAATTTTATATCGCAATAATGGCAGTTTCCGACCATTTAGAAAAGTGACGAATTGACAGGAAGGAGAAGGATTGAATATTTTAGGGAGAATTAAAATTGCTCCAGGGTTTCATGGGAAATACCAATAAACCCAAAAATATAATATCTGCAAGGTAAAGCAGGCTATTTTATTTCTTTGTATTCCGGTACCTGGCGGTTTTTAGAATTGAGCAATTCCCTTGAATCAGACGCAAATTGCCTGAGTTTTTCCTTTGCCGCAGCATCAAGTGTTGTGTCATTTTCAAATTGCTGAACAGGAAGGATAAAATATTGTTTTTTTTCTTCCCGGTATGGAGTATGAACCCAGGTGAGGTGATATTCAGGTTTGATGACCGTTTTTGAATTCCATGTTTTTGAAAGTGTAAAACCAATCATTGCACCGCCATCTTTATAGCGATCACGTTGGTTCGAAACATAATTGCCAAGTGAATAGACCAGCAAATGGCCACCAGCTTCCGATTCACCAGCCGGATAATACTCCATGGGTTGAATCACATGCGGATGTGAGCCAATTACCACATCAGCCCCGTTTTGACGACTTAATTCTGCCATTTTTTTCTGTTCAGCAGAATGGAAGGACTGGTATTCATTTCCCCAGTGAAAGAAAACGATAATAAAATCTATTTCAGGTCTTTGCAATGACTTAAGATCGCTGATTACCTGGCTGCTGTCAATAATATTAACGATGGTTGGGGCGTGTACAGGTAAGCCATTTGTTCCGTAAGTGTAATTCAGAAGCGCAATGGTGACATCATTTTTCTTCAGAATAAGCGGATGATGAGCGCTGTAGTCTGTGCTGTCGCGAAAGGTTCCTGTGCGTAAAATGCCCAGGCTGTCGAGCACCCTGGTGGTTCTGATGACACCGGCTTTTCCCCGGTCGCAGCTATGGTTGTTGGCTGTTGCAAGTACATCAAATCCGGCATTCCGGGCAGCTACAGCAAGCTCGTCAGGTGCGCTG
>JAAXUD010000462.1 GCA_013336205.1 Lentimicrobium sp.
AAATTTATTTTACCTTTTATGCTTTTTCTTGCTTTTGTTGCCTGGTTGCTGCTTATCCCTACTGTGACGATGAAACTTAGCGGATTTTAGTTGCAGGGTTACAGGGTTACAGGGTTACAGAATTACAGGGTTACAGAATTACAGGGTTACAGGGTTAAGGAGTTAAAGAGTTTCAGTATTTCTGGATCTCAGCAATTCTGGCCTGCCCTTAGCAAGCATAGTTTGTCACGACATTTTCTAAAAAAAGCAACCTGGATTCCAGGTAATCCGAAATTTGTCATCATCCATTCACAACATTTTCAAAATTCACGAAACAATCAGACAACCAATTCCTTGTTCCATTTTCTTATTTTTGTAAAAAATAATAACTGATGCAGTTCCTTTCATTCAATTTTACTTCGTTTGCTGAAACAAACCACCGAATTCTGCAATATTTGATTGTTGCGGCAGTCATTGCTTCTTTGGCTGTAATTACTGCCCGTATCCTTCAAAAACTGATGAAAGTTTATTTTGAACGATCAAGCCGGATTCTTCAGGTTGATCCAACACGTTACAAATTTTTACGAAACGCCGTAAGTTTCGTGGTTTTCATGTTGGCTATAACCTTGATTTTCTACAGCATTCCTGAACTCCGGACCATTGGTCTCACCATGTTCGCCGGTGCCGGTATATTTGCTGCCATCCTTGGCTTTGCATCCCAGGAAGCATTTTCAAATATTATCAGCGGAATTTTTATTGTTATTTTCAAACCTTTCCGTGTAGGAGACAATATTAAAATTGGAGACATGCACCAGGGAACTGTGGAAGACATTACCCTGAGGCATACAATTATTAATAACTTCGAAAACCGGCGTATAATCATTCCGAATACGGTAATCAGTGGCGAAACCATTATTAATTCTACGATCGATGATGAAAGAGTTTGTAACTTTATCGAACTCGGTATCAGTTACGAAAGTGATCTTGACAAAGCTATCTTTCTGATTCGTGATTCTTTAGAAAATCATCAGAATTGCCTGGACAACCGAACCCCGGAAGAAATTGAAAACGGCACTCCAAAGGTTATTGTCAGGGTACTTGATCTGGCTGAATCCTCTGTTAAACTGAGGGCTTATGCCTGGTCGGCCAATACAGGAGAGGGTTTTATTATGAAATGTGACACCTTCGAAACACTTAAGAAAAGTTTTACTGAAAATGGGATAGAAATCCCCTACCCGCACCGGACAATTGTTTATAAAAAGCAGCATGATGAAAAACAAAACTAATGTCATCAAACCGGAAAGCATGCGCAATTATCGCAAAAAATCCGGATTACCCCCTGGTACACTTGTATACACCGGCAATATTAAGCAGGATACAGCTTTTGAACTTATCAGCTATGATGTTAAAAATACTCAGAGAACAGAATCAAAAAAAACCTCTGAAATAATCAGTAAAATTGATAAAAGTAAAAACAACTGGATCAACGTTACCGGCCTCAGCAATACAGAACTGATAAGCGAGCTGGGAGATCATCACACCCTGCATCCGCTGATGCTTGAAGATGTGTTGAACACAGAAACAATGCCCAAAATCGAGAATTACGGCGACGTACTTTTTATATGCCTTAAGATGCTGAGTTGGGATGAAACAAAAAAATCAATTGAAGCCGATCATATCAGCTTTATCGTTGGTGAGAATTACCTGCTTTCTTTTCAGGAAAAAAAAGGTAATGTGTTTGATACTGTAAGAGAACGCTTATTAAATGGAATGAGCAAAGTCAAGGAGAAGAGCATCGATTTCCTTGTCTATGTGCTGATTGATAAGATTGTTGACAACTATTTCTTAATTCTGGAGAAGATAGAAGACAATATTGAGGCCACAGAAATGGACCTTATCCGCGACACTGACCTTATTTCACCCATGCAGTTAATGCATCTGAAAAAGCAATTGATGCTGCTCAGAAAATACATTTATCCCTTAAGGGATGAAGTCAGGAAACTGCAGCGCGACGATTCAAAACTCATTGACCGCAAGACCATCAAATACATAGATGATCTCTTTGATCACCTGCAGTATATTATTCAGAACCTTGAGAGTTTCCGGGATACCATCAGCAATTTGATGGAACTTTATTCATCTACCATTTCGAATAAACTCAACCGGGTTATGAAAACCCTGACAGTGGTGGGTGTAATCTTTATTCCTCTCACCTTCATTGTCGGAGTTTATGGTATGAACTTCGATTTTATGCCTGAACTCCATTATCGATGGGGGTATCCGCTCGCAATGCTTGTAATGCTGGGTATCGCTGTTTTTATGTTTCTCTATATGAAATCAAGGAAATGGTTCTGAGGGAGAAAGCTATTGAGCAAGTTTACTAATGTAGAAATAGCAAGATTAAGGGTTTGCACAAAATGATTATCCTGTTTTAACAAATGTTATGGAATAGATTTTGCGTGAATCCATTGTTTTTAATTACTTTTATGCAATATAATCTGTTTGCTATGACACTCCGGAATTTGCTGCTAACCCTCCTGATATTTGCGGGCATCAGTGCGAATGCCCAATACTTTAACTACGGATATAATCCCTACACAGGCGGTGCTGCCGGTTTATCAGCCCCACTGTTAAGCTATGAGCCTGCCAGGTTTAACTTGCAGACAGGTGCATCATTTTCAACGGGTTATGGCGGTGGAAGTCTGTTCAATACTTATCTGGCACCTTCATTCAGCAAAGACCTGGGAAAAAAATTCACCATTTCAGCCGGAGCTGTGATCAACAATACAACATTTAACAACACTGCTGTATTTAATCAGGAAGGCCAGCTCTCTGCATTTTCAGGAAATCTCACCACCATGACACTTTTTACCAGTGGCTCTTTCAAGGTAAATGACAAACTCACCCTGAGTGGCTCCGCCTATAAAACAATTAATCCTGCATTCAACGCCAGGTTAAACCCCCAGAGTCTGCAAATGGAAGCGCAGGGCATGAGTTTCGGGATCGGATACAAAGTCAGCGAAAACGTACATATAGGCGCAGAAATCAGGATGCAGCAGGGAAACGGCAACTTATACAGCCCATACGGTAATTCATTTGGTAATCCCTACCAATCAGGCTTTTATGGTTATTGAAATTTTTCAAGATAAACTATAGAATATAAGGTCTATGGAATTGACTTTCTGGTATTCCAGGAAGTTAAAAAACTACAATACGCAAAATGCTCATTATAATTTCACCCAGTAAAACACTCGATTTTGAGAGTTCGTTCAGGATGCCTGCAAAATCGGATCCTGAGTTTATCAATTACTCTAAGAAGCTTATTTCACTTCTGAAAAAGAAATCGCCCGGAGAACTTTCCAAACTAATGGACATCAGCCCAAAGTTAGCAGAACTGAATGCACTTCGGTACAGCGAATGGCAGTATCCGTTTCCGGAAACAAAAGCACGTCCGGCACTCTCCGCTTTTAAAGGTGATGTTTATGAAGGCCTGAAAGCCTGGGAATTGGGTTCTCAGGAAATTGAATT
>JAAXUD010000463.1 GCA_013336205.1 Lentimicrobium sp.
CCCCGGCAACCAATCCTGCAACTGTTGCCAAAACTACAGGTTCTCTGAGTTCACTGGCTGCCGCAATACCGATGGCCAGACTGGCCGTTGATAAAATACCATCATTGGCACCAAGTACCGCTGCCCGCAGCCAGTTACTGCGTTGCACGAAGTGGGGGGCTAAATAATCATCATTTTTGTGAACCATAATTCATTGTTTTCAGATAAAAGTACATATCCTTTTAACATAACAACCAGGCTTGAAAATGCATTATCGTGAATCGCGATTAATTTCCTGTTCATTATTGCTATTTTATTTTCAATTTGCTCAATCCGGATATTATTTGCCACTTAATGCTATTCCTTGAATGCGCTGTCGTTGACCAGGTAAAATATCAATAAATAGAAATTAGCAAAAACGGAAAAATAGAAAATGTAAAACAGGAAAACCGGCAGTTCAGTATTTTGCACCTGATAAATAATCAAAAACACAAAATCGAATATAATTAACAGATAGGCTGTTAATAATAACAATCCTGCTAAAACATCTGAAGATGACAAAGCAAACTTAATATTTTTAATTTTATCATCCAGGTTATAGCTTTTACTGCTGAATTTTGATCTGATAGTATTCTCATTAATAAAACAATAAAGGTTTTTTCTGTTTAATAAAATATAAAAGGTCGCCGAAAATAAAATCCCTGTTAACAGGACAAATAAGTTCGGTTGATTGCTTGTAAGACTTAAATAAACAGCTACTAATATCCCGATTGTTACAGGTAAGCCCAGAACATGAAATATTCTGAATTTACGAAAATTAGCCAGCTCATAAACCTGATCACCAAATACCTCCCTGCTTGTAAAGCTTTTTGGCCCTGAATAATAGGAGGTTGAACTTAGTCCTTTGTCTTCAAATCTTTCCCGGATTTTCTTCATTAACACTACCATTAACCAACTGAGAGGAACGCAGAATGCTAAAAATGAATAACCTGAAATATTGTTCAGTAAATGATTATAAATCAGTTTCCGATCGGCAAGATCTGAAATTAACCATATAAAAAGCGGAACC
This sequence comes from Lentimicrobium sp., assembly GCA_013336205.1. Taxonomy (GTDB): domain Bacteria; phylum Bacteroidota; class Bacteroidia; order Bacteroidales; family Lentimicrobiaceae; genus Lentimicrobium. The sequence goes on from JAAXUD010000463.1 coordinate 1,049, forward strand.
GAAGCTGCAACAATAAAAGCAACCAGAATAAAAATTATTGTTATCAGAATGTTCTTTTTAGCCATCGCATTATTTTTTATTTCCTGATTCTTCTGTTACAATCCATTGTCCAATAGTTCTTACGGACTGACAATGATTTGTCGCAGCCATATGACCTATTGAAATAAAAATAAGAGAAATCCGGTCCTTACTTTTCGTTTCAACTTAATATTCAGACCAGTCACTTTATCTTATTGAGATCCTTTGTGTAAATGTTTTATCCCCGACAGACAACTGAATAAGATAAATGCCAGGCTTAAAACCTGCCGTCAGAATTTTCAGCTTATTCGCCGGAGCAATATAGGTGTAGACCTCCTGCCCTAAAACGGTGAATATCCGGACCTTGCTGAAATTCACCGGAGTTTCGATATTGATCACTTCGCCGGCGGGATTGGGATAAACCTTAACGGCAGCTTCCATTTCGGAAATACCATAAGTTATCCAGGCTTGAGTGCATACCGCATCAGACTCACCTTCATCGTAAACTACAGTAATACAATATGTTTGAAGCCCATTGGGAACCGGAACATCAATATAAAAAGGGCTGGTACCGGATAAAACATTAAGTAAGGTGTCGTTACGATACACATTGTATGCTGTAATGTTTCCAAATGAAGGGGCGTTCCATGTGAGACTGACATATGCACCGGTTATCGTAGCATACAAATTGGTAACCGGGCTCAGGACAGAACCGTTTGGTGCGCTCCCAAACCTGAACATACCTCTTTTGTCAGCACTCTCATTAAAATCACCAGCCCATCCACAACTGTCGTTTATAAAATCAACAGCGAGATATTGATTCGATTTGTCTAAAGCCATGGTTGCCCATGAATGTCCACCATCAAAACTGCAAAAAACGCCATCTAATATACCTGCATCGGTACTCACCCACATATTACCGGTGCCGGGCACAAAGCAGAAATCAGTTACACCTATATCTCCGGTACTGATAACGGTATTCCATGTTACACCCCCATCAAATGTTTCGGACAAAGTACCCGATGTATTCGGGTCTTTATCCTGAGCAAGCCCATGAAGCCCGTTGGCAAACTCTACATCAACATATTTACCTGGTAGTGAAGTAGTGCTTACATCCCAATGGCAGCCTCTGTCGCCGGTACGATAAACCCTTCCTTTTGATGTGCCAAACCAGGCCTTGTCTGCAAATGCCGAATAGTAACCAATAACGCCATATTCTTCCTCAACCGGGTCGGGAATGTCAGCACCAATTACCGGTGTCCAGGTAGTTCCGCCATTGCTGGTAACATAAATCTCGAACTCACCGTTGACAGGATCACCCATGCAGAAACCATCGTAGTGATTAAAAAAATGAACCACATTAGGGAATGAAGCAGGATCGACAAATATAGGATCCGTTTGAATAGTCCAGTAGCTGCCACCACAGGTGGTCATATAGATTCCCTGAGGTCTGCTTCCCGATCGTCTGTACATGGGGCAGAAGGCGGTATCTATACTCAGGGCAAATATCATTGCCGGTGAAAGCCCGCTGCAATTGTTAATGACACCTGAATTCCAGGTTTTGCCGCCGTTCCCGGTACGGGTAAACTCTTGTACAGGGTTTGCAAGGTTAATACCGTCGTATGCAGTAGCCCAGACAACAAGTGAATCCAAAGCATGTATATACTGTATCCCACGGTTTTCGTTTGTAAAAGCAGATGCCTGTGATACCCATTCGCAATTACCGACTTTGACTTCTGAATAAACGGTATCGGTTGCATTGATTGCTTCCACTTTAAGGATATGTATACCCTTAAAATAATCAGTTGTAATAAGATTGTAGGTGAAGTTTGCCTGGCTGGTAGAATACAAAAGTTCACTATCCATATATAGGTTTACAGCAATTGGGGATCCCTTAATCACAGAGCAATCGATGCCCACTGCTTGTCCATAACCGATCACTGCGTTGTGCTGAATATTGGTAATTCGTACAACTAAGTCAGGATTGCCAGGTTTGATTCCTTTTACGACAAGGTTGTTATCATTAAAGTTAAAGAAATCGGGATTCAGCGCTCCAATAGCATACCAGCCATTACAAAAACCCGACCATCCCCAGTTCATGTGGAACATATTGTCAGCTGATCGCCATCCGTCGCAAACCCAGGCATGACCATTTTCAGTTCCATGATTTCCATCGTAATAAATCGGACGCAAAGCACTTAGTTCAGATTTCAGCATCTCCATCCATTCTGAATCACTATAATTTGATTTATAAGCAATGCCAATACAGGATGGATTGTAGTTAAAATAAGTTGAGAGTGCAACAGGAACTGATTGGTCAAAGGCACCTGAAGCATCAGTATTATAATTCATATCTACTGATACTCCTGACTGGTAAATCAGCGAGGCAATATCCTGGTAGCTTGAACTGGTAGCTGAGTTGCCCATTGAGCCCCAAT
>JAAXUD010000464.1 GCA_013336205.1 Lentimicrobium sp.
CTGATCTCTATGATTTTTGTAATCATTGAGATCAGACCGAAATATTTATAAGCAATATTGTAGGATGTTACAGCTTCAGGGCCAACAACTTGTGTAATTATAAGGTTATTGGTAGACATAATTACCACAACTGTTATCTGAATAATGAAGAACTGGATTCCCAGCCCGGCAAGGCTTTTAAAATATTTGAAATTGACCAGCTTAATTGATGGTCTGAAGTCTTTATAGTCTTTACTATAGAAATAGAATGTAGCAATCATTAATACCAATACCGGAGAGGAACTTAAAATTATACCCAGGTTCAGTAAAGAAGGCTCGGTAGTTTTCATCAGGATCAGGATTGCCGACAGGGAAATAATATTTGCCAATGGGTCAAACATATTACTGATGGCTGTTCGTTGATCAGCAGCGATGATTATAGAAATAAGTTTAAAAATGAACCTCAGCAGGAAAAATCCAACAGTAATAATCGCAAGGTTACTCAATTCCATTTCCAGGGATGCTGGGGCATTTAGAATGGTTGACCAGTTTAATAAAGGATTGATTGTTAGGAATATAACAAAAAAGGATCCGAAAATCATACTCAAGGCAGCATATGTGGTACTTACATAGATTCTGGCAAGTTTATGTTCTTCCTGTGCAAGAGATTCAGCAAACCGGTTTCTAAGCCCGTTTCCAAGGCCTATGTCAAAGTAGTTAATCCAGGCAACGATTGATCCAAGCGTGATCCATATTCCATATTCGGCTGTTCCAAGGTAATTTATAAGTAATGGAACGTATATGAAGCCGATTATTATACTAATACCTTTTATGCCAAATGAAGCAAGAATATTTTTCCTGGCCTTAACACTTCTCAGGCTGCCTGAATTAATCGAATTTATAAGGCGTTGGATCAAATTCATTGCTTCATAAAGTTGAATTGTTTAAAACAGTATGGTATAATATTCTGCATAGATGCTTTTTCTGTTTATTTCGCCCAAATTCCTGTGGCTGTTTTATTGATTATTTTAAAATATTGGATTGGTGCGAGAATTGTTCCCGGGAACAAACAGATACAAGTAGCCAATATTACACCCGCAGCGCCCATTTCAAGGTCCCTTGCAAAATAGATGGAAACCGGAATGTTGAGGGCGGCAGCGAATAATGAACTGTAGAGTTGAAATCTTATTTTGCCGGTACCGTTAATAAAGTAGACGTATACATTATTCCAGGTGCTAATAAGGATAAAAACACCCATGAAAACGGTCAATAGGAATGGGATTTTAATTTCTTCGCCTACCCAGAATTTATAAAACGGGCCGGAAACGAGAATCATTATTATAACAAGTGCAAGAATCACCAGCCAGAACCTTGTTAATTTTCCTGTAATCCTTCTGATCCAGGGAATGTCATTTATTGTGTAGGCCTGCGTATAAGCCGACCAGAGTGGTTTCATAATAATGGCAAAGGCCATTGTTATAGAATTAAAGTATTTAAATGCAATATTATAAGGTGTTACATGCTCAGGACCCAGTATCTGTGTAATAATCATATTGTCAGTTGAAAAGATCACCAGTACAGCGATTTGTATCAGAAAGAACTGAAACCCGATTCCGGTAAGTTCTTTTAACTGATTTAGTTTTACATATTTAAAGGATGGCCTGAAATCATGGTATTCGCGGCTAAAAAAAACAAAGGATGCGACCAGCAAAACAATTATCGGAGAAGCCGTAACAGCCAGAGCTAGATTCATGAGTGAGCCATCTGTGGTGATTGTCAGCACATAAATAACAATCAAAGAAATTACATTCGACAGAGGGTCAAATGTATTGCTGATAGCGGAACGCTGGTCTGCTGTAATGATTATCGCCAGTAACTTTAAAACAAACCTTATCAGGAAAAGTGAGAAAACATAGACAACAAGTGCATGCAGGTTGTCTGTTTGTCCTGCAGGTGTGTTGAAAACAGCTTGCCAGTCTACAAAAAAACTTATTATAAAGAATATTAGCCAGAGAATAGCAAAAATGGCGGAAAGGCCAAAGTACGTTGTACTGACATATGATCTGGCTAATACTTTGTCGCCCAGTGCCAACGCTTCTGCAAACTTATTTCGAAGGCCGTTGCCAAGGCCGATATCAAAAAATCCGAACCATGCGACTACCGAACTTAAAGTTAACCAGATCCCATAATCGTTTGCTCCAAGATAGCCAAGTGTTAAAGGAACCAGCAGAAAGCTGATTACGATGCTAATGCCTTTAATCAGAAAGGAATAGAGAATGTTCTTTTTAATAATCTGACTTCGTTCATGTCCCCTGTTTAAAAATCCTTTTATTCGGGATACGGGATTAACCATTTCTGATGTTTAGATTAGTTGCGGAAATTGCTGTCAATTCGGATTATCAACACCCGGATTCTTTTATTGTTCAGCAAATTTAACATAAATAGGCTTTGCTAAAAGGTATCAAGGGCTGGAATCAAAAATTTCCAGCCCTTGATAGTAAAGCGTTATTTGATTTGTCTGCTAATTGTCATCAAATGCGTCAAATTTTATACCCTGTGCCAACGGAAGTTCCGTTGAGAAATTGATGGTATTGGTCTGCCTGCGCATATAGGCTTTCCAGGCATCTGAGCCTGACTCCCGGCCTCCTCCCGTGTCTTTTTCGCCACCAAATGCGCCTCCGATCTCTGCGCCATTGGTGGCAATGTTAACATTGGCTATACCGCAATCAGAACCTTCGTGTGAAAGGAATCGTTCGGTTTCCAGCATGTTTTTGGAGAATATGGCAGAGGATAAACCCTGTGGAACTGCATTGTGCAGGTCGATGGCATCATCCATCGACTTGTATTTTATAAGGTAGAGAATGGGGGCAAAGGTTTCTTCCTGAACTATCTGATAATGATTTTCTACTTCAGCTATACAGGGAACAACATAACAACCTGACTCATAGCCTTCTCCTTCTAATACCTGGCCTCCATATACAATTTTACCACCTTCTTTTACTATCTGTTCCTGTGCGTGCAGGAATGCTCTGACTGCATCTTTGTCAACCAGCGGACCCACCACTGTATCAGCATCCAATGGGTGCCCGATTTTGAGTTGCTTGTATGATCCGATCAGCTTATCGCGGAATTTGTCAAAAATACAGTCATGAATCAATAACCGGCGTGTTGAGGTGCAACGTTGTCCGGATGTTGCTACAGCTCCGAATAAGCTGGCCCTCAGGGCCATATTCAGATTGCCGTATTGCGATATTACAATGGCATTGTTTCCTCCCAGTTCAAGAATACTTCGGCCAAGACGTTCGCCTACAATTTTGCCAACATGTTTTCCAACTCTGGTAGAGCCGGTTACCGAAATAAGCGGAATGCGTTTGTCAGCCAGAAAATCATCGCCGATATATTTAGAACTGCCTGCAACCAGGTTTAGCACACCCTCCGGTACTTCATTTTCCTGCAATACCTTTTCGATAATTTTATGGACTGCCAATGCACTTAACATTACTTTAGATGAGGGTTTCC
>JAAXUD010000465.1 GCA_013336205.1 Lentimicrobium sp.
AAATGACAAAACCCATTTGTTCCTGAAGCACAGAAGGTTCAAAAAAAAGCTTATTGTATGCCTTGCTATTTCATTCACAGGCAAAGATCCGGACCCTGAAAATCAACGCAGATATCTGTTTCAGGTCTTGACTTAAAACCAATTGCCACAAATGCCTGTTTTTATCTTTTGTCGGGCAGAAATTCTATTGTTGTAATATGCTTTGGCTGAACCTATTATATTTTATTTGAAGGTCCGCTTATCATGTCTGAAATTATCCCTTTCCGATCGGTAAATTCAGCAATTAAAACACCGGCCAGGTGAATTACAATATACGGCACCAGATAGTATATTGAGAGAATATGTATTTCTTCCATCGTCTTTTTCAGATCCTCCGGCCCTAATTCTATAATCATGCCTGTAATCAATGATACAGCAACGCATACATAGAACTGGATGTATAACCATTTTTGAAACTTTTCCTTAGGAGTTAACTTTTTAACCATCGGATTCTGAAATCTCATTCTGCCAGTCAGCGGCAGTATAAATCTTATACTGAACAATCCAACCAACACGTAACCAAGGTAAATATGCCAATCCCACATTGGTTTTCTTATTTTTTTCGCCAGCACAACAAGTTGATCCTGAGAAAGAGTCTGATCTGTATCCTTCAGATAATTTTGGATAATTTCCGCGACATTGATTTTATTCATCCAGGTTAATCTCAAAAAAATCGTCACCAATAATAAAAGAAACGAAATAGCTATGGCCCAATGAATTGCCCTGTAAATCCCAGTGTACTTTGAAGTTTCCATGTTGAATCAGATTACTTTATAAAGATAAAAAGCGTCCGTGTCTGGCGAATATCGTGATTTCTGATCATAAAACCACAAACCGGCAAAGAAAAGGATAAAAAGCAGGAACCTACATCATCCGGAGTTCATGCTGACAATCGTCTCCAAATGCCTGCACCGGAGTTGAATGTCAATGCCGTGCATTTTCTCAAAAAACCACTTTAAGCGTCCCCGCTAAGGTTATTTCATGCTTCTCAGGCTTCTATTCTCCCCTATTGGAGATCACTAGCAAAGTCCCCTCCCGGCCGTGGCCTCCCTGCCTTCTCTCAAAAAACTACCCTTAGCGTCCCCGCTAAGGGTAACTCAGACTTCTCAACCTTCTATTCTCCCTTATTGTTTATAAATCCCTGAAGACGTCTGTGGCTCACGTTGGGAAACGCGCTCAGTCCTGTGATTAGGTGAAACCAGACCGGTATCAGCGGTTCGAAATGCTTCTGTCGGTGTTAACGTATTCAAGAATATCACCGGGCTGGCAGTCAAGGGCCTTACAAATGGCATCTAATGTGCTGAAACGAATTGCCTTTGCTTTGCCCGTCTTTAATATGGAAAGATTAGACAATGTCAGATCGACCCTTTCAGAAAGTTCGTTCAGAGAAATTTTCCGTTTAGCCATCATTACATCCAGGTTAACTATGATCGGCATAACATTATACGGTTAGGTCGTTTTCAGCTTGTAAATCAATCCCCTTTTTGAAAACCAGGGCAACAATATAAATTACTCCGGCAAAGAATAATATTTCTCCATATGCCCAATTTACAGGCATTGCAATATTTTGACGCATCAGCCATTCGCTGTATACCTGCGCAACAACCGCCAATAAACCCGCCCATAAGGCTATCAGGCTGATTTTTGTTATTATCCTGTTTATGCTTTCGCTGAATGGTTTTTCAAGTTTCATTTCAATGAAAATCCTTACCACCCAATAACCGATATAAGCTTCCAATCCTGTCAAAACAATGAGCATAAGAACAATGATTGAATAATGCCCGATACCAAAATTATAAAGTTCAGATAAGTTCAGCCCCATATAAAGATTCTGGGAGGCAATAGAATTAACAGCCATACTAACAAAATATGAATAGAGTAAAGCACCTGTTTTGATGCACAGACCAATGAATATTACCCAGAAGATAACATTCATCACTTTCAGAATAATTGAGGTTCTTTTTGCCATTTGATTTAGATTAAGTTGAAGAGGCAAAAATAATAATTATTTATTGATAAACAATATATTTTTATTATATTTTAACATATTTATCGATTCTTATTCAGGGTACGCTATGAATAGCTAAGTACCAATAATAACAGAAAATTACTTTTTAAATCCCTTCGCCATGTTCTCCTGTACCCTGAATTCAACAATTTCCCGGATCAATTCGTAAGGAATTTCCTTATCTAAAGAAAACTGAACAGTTCCTTTGGCACCTTTATAACCGGCCAGTTTATCTTTAAACTTTTCAATGCCGCCTGATCCCGGGTAAAACCCTATATGTCTGCTGTAAGCGGCAAAATGAACCAGGTTGCCATTCAACTTAAAGGTTGGTATATGATAGTTAATGGTCTCAATAGCCTCAGGCGCCGCTTCCCGGATTACCATCCTTAATTTTTGCAATTTCTCCTGAATTTCAGGCGGGAAACAGGCTATATATGAGTCAATATCGGTTGCTTTGGTCCTTTGCATAGTCAGAATTGTAATTGTACTTTAGCTGTTTCAAATAGCTGTTGTCCGGGTAACGCCCTGTTAACAGAGACTAAAGATACTGAAATTTCCAGAAATACCAGATATCGCAGATCTTTAACAGTGTGGTGTTTATTCCCGTGATAATGGAATTCTTCAGGAATCACACCTCTTTGCAGGTCCGGCAGGAATTCAGTCCTTATCCAACGACAGCAACCTATGCAAAGTCTGAGCATCGGCTTTTTTAAAACAAAACCCTTTGCCGCTTGTTGAAGCGGTGTAATTTTCTAAATTTGCAATTAATAAAAACAGAACGATTAACGATTAAAGACTTTTTCATCTCACTGAGCTGCCGATTATATCTTTCACGGAAAAGAAGTTTATTTTCAAAACATAATTTAAACGCATCCGGTGTTATAGTGAACTGAAAACATCAGTTTAATTGTTTTTTTTCGCATAAATCAAAAATCCTCATCTATGAATTACGATTTAATAGTCATTGGTTCAGGTCCCGGCGGATATGTAGCAGCCATCAGAGCCTCACAACTGGGCATGAAAGTAGGCGTTGTTGAACGTTCAGAACTGGGCGGAATCTGCCTCAACTGGGGATGTATCCCTACCAAAGCCCTGCTGAAGAGTGCCCAGGTATTTGAATACGCAAAACATGCCGCCGATTACGGTATCAGCATTGAGGGCGAAGTAAAAGCCGATTTCGAAGCGGTTGTGAAACGCAGCCGGGGTGTTGCCGAAGGCATGAGCAAAGGTATTCAGTTCCTTTTTAAGAAAAACAAGATTGATCATATCGCCGGCTTTGGCAAACTAAAACCGGGCAAAACGGTGGAAGTTACCGATGCCGAAGGCAAAAAAACTGATTACCAGGCTGCACATATTATCCTGGCAACCGGCGCCCGTTCACGCGAACTTCCCAACCTGAAACAGGATGGCAAAAAAATAATTGGTTACCGTGAGGCCATGACCCTGCC
>JAAXUD010000069.1 GCA_013336205.1 Lentimicrobium sp.
GATTGGTGAGTTTAAACCGGGCTACACCAGCCTTCTGTCCGCAATTGTTACAGTAATTGCCTTCAAAAACAGTATTGCAGTTATTGCATTCCATAAGTTCCCCGGCCTTAGTTAAATCTATATAAAACAGTTGTACCTCACTCTTCAAAGATATTTCAATTTGAGTTTTTACCATTCTACAGAGAATGCAATTATAAAAATATAGTTAAAAATACCTACAAAGAAGTAATTTAAATGATTCGAGGTAAACAATGAAATAATTTGTCTTTTTACTCATTAATTTTGTTTTTATTCGCTGCAGGAGATCAGCATTTTATTAATTCATAAATAAAATATTATGAAAAGAGCATCCCTAAAAAACAGAGAGTTAGCAGGCTTATTGGGTATACCCTTCTGCAAACTTATTATTATACCCGCACATAAACTCTTCTTCAAACTTAACACGTTTCTTTATGAATAATAGTTATTGGAATGATTAGGAAATGTGAATCTGATTATAAGAATTGAATTACAAAACAACATTTACCTGGCATTACACAAATGAAAAATCTGATAAAATCAAGTCTTCTGTCACTCCTCTTATTGTTTTCCTTAACTACTAAGGCACAGGTACTGATTTCACTTTTATTTGGAGAAAAATTAAATACACCAAAAATTGAATTTGGAATGGTAGGCGGATTGAACCGCACCTACCTGAATAATTACAATAATTCCGAAGGCAAAAACTACTTTAACCTGGGATTTTATTTTCATATTAATGTAAAGAATAATTCCTTTATAAGTACCGGGGTGTTGGTGAAATCCAACGTCGGAGCCACCGGTATGCCGGTTTATGCATTAGGGGATCCAAATTTCGATACCATCTTTAAGAATGGGACTCTGACAAAAAAGATAAGTTGCTTTTATGTACCGATACTTTTTCATCAGCGCTTTAACAACAGGTGGTATATCGAAGCCGGACCACAAGCCGGCCTGCGGACTAAAGCATACGACATTTTTGAAACTGAATTTGATGGAAACGATTTGGCTTACAAACGGGATGTGAAAGATGAATATACCCGGCTGGATTTTGGTGTTACAGGAGGAGTTGGATATAAAACCAAACGGGTACTCAAAAGCATGGCTGTTGGTATAAGCTACTATTATGGATTTGTGAACGTGAGTAAAACACCGGATGTTACCATGCAAAATTCTTCACTTAATTTCTATTTAAAGTTGCCCATTGGGTTAGGTGCGAAACCGGAATAAAGCTGAATCCAGCCCTGAAAGTGGCATTCGAAATTTTGATAATGCATACATTATCAATTTATTCGAATCAAAACAAAGGACATTAACCACTTAAAACGAAGACGATGAAAAAGTTGAATTTACTTCTTATTCTGGTTCTACTTGCCGGAATAACCAGGGTCTCCGCCCAGACCGATATGCAGGAAAACGTAACAATGATCAAAAAGAACCTTACTGATAGTAAGGCGGCAATGAAAAAGTACGAATGGATTGAAACAACTACTGTTTTTGTTAAAGGTGAACAGAAATCAGTAAAACAGAAACAATGCTACTATTCTTTGGATGGTCAGCTCACCAAAGTTGAAACCGGCGGATCAACTGCCGCAAAAGCTCCTGGTGGAATACGCGGCAAAGTAGCTGAGAATAAAAAGGCAGATATGTCGGATTATGCTAAAAATGCAATTGAAAAAGTTCAGACTTATCTTCCACCGGATCCTGAAAAATTGCAGAAGATTTATAACGATGGAAAAGTTGGAATACAGATTCTGGAACCCAATAAGAAGTTCAAGTTAACGTTTCCGGATTATAATGAGCCCGGCGATTTTCTTGCAGTGTCGCTCAACAAACCGGATCAAATACTTATGGCATTGGATGTAAGCACTTCTGTTGATGATCCTAAACAAAAAGTGGCTTTTAACGTCACTTTCAGCGACTTGCCTGATGGAACGCAGTTCCAGGGTACAACCACACTGGATGCCCCGGCAAAAGACCTGAAAATAGTTATTGTAAATTCAGGTTTTAAGAATGCTTCAGGAAAATAGCAACTCAGATGGCGACAAGTAGGTTATTGTCTATGGGGCATAATTCTGGTTTATCGGGAGCAGGATGGAGTTTTTAGAGTGAAATTCTCCGTAAAGCATTCAATAGTAAACTTTTAATTCAGTTCAACTGTATTGAATTCATTGAAACCCCTTACTTGTAAAAATTTAATTATTAACCTCAAAAATCAAAAAGTCATGAAACTCAAGGCACTTTTAACTTTAAGTTTAATGGGATTAATGTTCGCCTGCGGTCCATCAACCAAACTCGAAAAAAGCTGGGCAGATCCCTCTTTCAGTCTGAAACCAAGTCCCTACAAAAAAGTGTTGGTAGTAGCACCGCTTAAAGATGCAGCTTCGCAAAGGATAGCAGAAGATAAAATTGTCAAACAAATTAAGGCTGGAACTGGCATTCAGTCCTATTCTTACCTTAAGCCTGGCGAAACCGATGAGAAAATGTTGCAGGCACAATTGGTTAAGGATGGCTTTGATGGTGTTATTGTGATGCATCTGACCGATGTGGAAAAAAGCGTTACTTATAATCCCGGCACCTCTTATGGTGGTTGGTATGGTTATCGGAGCTATACGCCCGGCTACTATTCCGAGGATAAAACCTTTTTGGTCGAAACCAATATGTACTCAGTTAAAGACGATAAACTAATGTGGTCAGGAACAACTTCATCCCTTAACCCTACCAGTTTTGATAAATCGATGGATGAAATTATTTATGCCATTAAAACCGAATTGCAGAAAAAGGGGATTCTGGAAAAGTAATTGCCTTTCCTTCTGATAAACAATAGTCCGGTAATTTTAAGAATCACGCAAAGACGCAATGACGCAAATAATTGATTATCATTGTGTTAAAAATTTTCAGTTTAGTTATTCAATACCCTGTAAATCAGTTGATTAAATAATATTAACAGAGTATTGGATAAAAGCACGGTTGTTTATTTGTCTTAAGGCCTTCAACTGGTAAATTTAAATGAAGGATTAAATGAAATAAGCAATAAAGTGATAGACTTCAGTCAATTAATAATTAACCACAAAAACGAGCGAATTATGAAAAAAATCTTTTTACTTGGCAGCTTCATTCTATCTACGATTACCATACTTGCGCAACCAGGCACGGTTAGCCTTAATTTGGATGCCGGTTACACATTTCAGTCTACTGTGGATTTTGATGCTGCTTATACTGAAGTACAGGGCGCATTCAGATACGGAGGTGGTATTGAATATTTTGCTGATTTCAATAAATCGGTGGTATTGAAATATCATAGAATGGATACTGATTTCCCACTCTACCTGCAAAATGGTGAACAACTAAATTCAGACAGAGATAGCAAGGGTTCGGTGAATTACATTCTGATCGGAGGAAATAATTATTTCGGAGATGACCTGGATGCTAAAGCACTCCCTTATGGCGGATTGGGATTGGGCGTGGGTATAGTTGGCGTTAATGAAAATACGGCCACCAAATTTGCCTGGGATGCCCGTCTTGGCGTAAAAATAAAAACATCTTCTGTAGTTTCCCTGAAAGTAGAGGCATATATGCAGTCAATCATTTCAACATTTGGCAGCGATGTCTGGATCGGATACAATGGTTATGCTTATGCAGTGCCTGATTATGCTACGTTGTGGCAATTCGGATTTACGGGTATTGTTTGTTTTGATTTCAAAAAATAGTCATTATCTCAGAAAATGGGATAATATCAGAAGAGTCTACTGGTATTGAATTTTTATTTATTCAGCGAGGCTCTTCTGGATTGTTTTTTTTCAGGATGCAACGTCCTGTTTAACCAATATCTTTTTGTATTTATCAACATCTGCTTTAAAACACTTAAAAACCATGAACAAGAGTCTTTTTTCACTTCTGGTGCTGGCCTTAGGCCTGTTATACGTTCCTGTTTTTTCTCAAACAGAGGATGATACTCCCTTACTGGGCTTACCCGGAGATAACCTTGATCTTTATGCTGTTTTAGATCTGTTTCAAAAATCCAAGACTATTGAGGACTTTGAAAAATCATTAAATGAAGAAAAAACAGGAATCAATAACCTGGATTTAAACCTGGATAACAAGGTTGATTTTATCAAAGTAGAAACAAAGCAAAAAGATGAGTCATTTACATTTATTCTTCGGGTAGATGTAACGGAGAAGGAAACGCAGGATGTAGCCGTTATCCTTGTAGACAGGGATAAAGATAAGAAAGTTACGCTCCAGATTGTCGGGGATAAAGATCTGTATGGAAAAGATTATGTGATAGAACCCAAGCCCGCAGCTCCTGCCGCTACACCCAATCCTGCCTATACAGGAGCTCAACCAGCTACAACTACTAATGCGGCTGGCACTGTTACAGAAGCTTCAAAAACCACCACAACATCCACAACGGCTCCGGCAACAACTACCGTTGTGGTGGTTGAATCAGCGCCAGTCATACAGTATGTGTATTCGCCGGTGTATGTACCTTACCATCCGCCTTATTATTACGGATTTTATCCGCCTTATTTTGTTGCGTTTACATGTGTTGCGGTAAGTGCATATCGTCATCATCACTATTATCACCATGCCTATTATCACGGAGGCCATTACGGAGGTGGTAATACCGTTGTGATTCATAACACAAATAATTTTAATAACTACAATAATTCAAGGCGAACTTCCAATACAGTAAACCATAATATGGCTAAGGGTAGTTATAATGCCAACAGAGCAGTAGCTACTCCTGCAAAAGGAGTAACGCCAGCGACCAATGCTTCAACAACAAAAAAATCAGCAACCCGCAGTACCCGGAGAGGACGAAAATAGTCCGGGATTTCCTGAAAAAACCCTACCCAGGCAAACTGCAAAAAGGAATAACAAATAATTATCAGATAAACTTAAACTAAAAAAACACTGAAGCGTATGAGAAACCTTTCACTTTTTGTCCTCATCTCAATCCTGCTGGTTAACCAGGCCTGGAGCCAGGTTTACTCCGACAAAGTAGCCGGGAAAAAAAACCAGGAACAAGCCGATAGTCTGAAAAAATCAGAATATCCTTATTTCCTGCCGATCTGGGGCAAAAAAGTAACACAAAAAGGATTTGGGCTTCCCTTACCGGCAGGACTAAGTCTGAATTATTTTGCTCAGGAATCAGATTTAATAATTGACGACCTGTTGGTTGGCTTCAATAACGGGCCACAATATGATCTTGGCGAAATTATTCGTTTTAATAGTGCCGTTTCAACAGCAAATTCATTAAATCTCAGACCTGATTTCTGGATATTCCCGTTTCTGAATGTGTATGGGATTTTCGCAAAGGCAAAAACCTCAACTGCCATTGATGCCGGCCTATGGTTGCCTGATACGGCAAACGTTTGGAACGAAATAACGACTTTTTCATCAAAAGCCGATTTTGATGCGGTTACTGCAGGGTTTGGCCTGACGCCAACGGTTGGTATGGCCGGTTATTTTTTAGCATTGGACATGAATATGGCATGGACCAGTATCAGTGCGCTCGATAAGCCTGTTTTTTCTTTTGTTTTTGGCCCCCGGCTTGGGAAATCTATTAAGTTCAAAAATGAAAACAGAAATATTGCTTTTTGGGTGGGTGGTTTCAGAGTCAGTATGACTTCCGGGACCAAAGGATCTTTGAACCTGGCAGAGGTAATGCCTGTTGATGAATTGCAGGGCAAAGTGGATGATGGTTTTGCCAAGGTGGATGAGGCTGAAACTAATGTAACAGCCTGGTGGGAAGGTCTGACTCCACAAGAACAAATGAATCCTGTAAATAAAGCGAAATACGAAACGGCCAACCGTACCATCGATGCATTCGGGAATCTTTTAACAACGGTTGATGGAGCCCTGAGCACAGCTTCCACTTCCACCGTGCAATATTCACTCACCAAGACACCGAAGGACATGTGGAACTTCCTTATTGGGTCTCAGTTTCAACTTAACAGGCATTTGATGTGCAGAGCTGAATATGGGTTTCTAAGTTCCCGCCAGCAACTTACACTTGGCTTGCAATACCGTTTTGGTTTATAGTTAGTTGTGATCGAATAGTTCAAGGTGTTGAAATCTGTTTGAAGATATTGATAAGGAATCTGCTTCTCAGGCGAAACGCGAGAAGAAATGGCAGTTGAATTGTGTTGCGATTAAATTGCGGATGGCATTTTTTCTTAGTTCTGCAAGGAATGTGGACTCTTAAGTTATGATGGTCATAAAGCCTGCAGAATTTTATCTTTATATATGGTTGTTGGTTGGTTGAATAATTGGTTTGTGAGAACCCGCCTTTTAAACCTGGCGGGTTTTTTCGATTATGGATATTGAATACCATTATAAGATAGATAGGGTCTGCTGAAAAACTCCGTTAGGAGTTCCCCTTAAATAACCCCCGGTGAAGTGAAACGCAACCGGGGGTATGTGAATCTCAAGATAAACAAACCCTGTAGGGGTTGCCTATTGTAAGTTGTTGTTGGGGAACCCACTCCGGGGTTCTTTTAGGTTTCCATTTTAACACCCCCAATTTCATTGGGGGTTATTTACAGGAAATCCCTACGGGATTCTAGTCTGTCAATGCATATAAAGGTGCATGGGAAAGTAATAAAGTTTCAAAAATACCATTCACAAAGATGTTGAATTTTCATTGCATGATTCTGCTAATGTGATTATTGACACTTTTTCAGCAGACCCTGGATAAACAGGAATCAAAAACCTGGATTTTATCCTTTAAAGAAAGCTGATTTTATCTGTTGAGTTACTGCATAATAGTATGAGTTTTTACTTTCGTACTTTTAGCAGGGTTACATGAAATGTAAATATGAAAAGATCTGAAAGTACTTTTAAACTCTGACGCAGATCGAAATGTAATATTGTTTTGTTTACAGTATAGTTCTTTGTCCCGTAATGGAACCGCTATAAAAATTTCCTTCTTTGTAAATAAGAACTTCACCCGGCTGGTTATATCCCAATCCGGCATCTATTCCAACTATTCTATTCTTATAAAGACCTTTGATTTTTTTGAATGTAGTGTGTCCTACTATAATTTGTTTGCTTTGGTAAAAGTTAAGAATAGAATCCAATCTGCTTTCACAAAAAGTTGAATCTTCAAAATATCCTCTGTACCACAAAGGCCCATTATCGCCTGCAAGTAACTCAACCTGTTTGTTTTTGTTATCCGCAGCCAACTCTTTGCCGATAATTTTACCGGAAAACAACTTATTTGCCTGTTTTACAGGTATTTTCATCCGTACCATATCAATTGATATACCGCCATGAACAAATGTCATTTCATTAATAGTTATCATTACAGGTTTGTTCCGCAGCCATTTTCCCAGCACCGAGTTCCCGGAATATAAATCAGAATATCTTGTTTGGGTTAATGCTTCAACTTTCCTGTATTTTTCATTCATGTATCTTTGGTCTCCGTTGAGCGCCATATCATCGTGATTCCCGGGTAAAATATGAACCATACCACCGGCCTTTTCAGCCTGTTTTTCAAGGGTAAAAAGATGCCAGAGTAATTCTGTAACCATGTCGCCTCTGTCGAAAGCATCGCCAAGAAACACCAGGTGACCTTTGCCGAAATTCCAATTTAAGTCATTATCAATTATACCATTAGCCTTTAATATATCAGTATATTTCCTGTATTGCCCGTGAACATCGCTGATAGCTATGATGCTGTCAACTTCGGGGTAATCCTGGGAATAGTCTATCTTTTGGGAATAAACGCTTAGCAGATCATTATACTCACAGGATAAATGAACAGCCGTTTTTATTTCCGGATAATTCTCAGCGGTAATATAATATTCGCTTAAAACATTATTTTCGATCATTTTGACTCTGAGACTGTCATTCACATAAAAGACATACGGCCCGTCATTAATCGGATCATAATGCCCCTCATTTTGGTAAACGGCTGAAGAGTTGAGATTATAAAGGCAGAATAACAGGAATAGCGCTAATATCCTCATACGTCTCAAAATATTGGAAATGCAAGTATAGAAAAAATATGGATTGCTAAATAAGTATGCAGGCATCTTAAAGCAACTGACAAAACCAGGTTTACTCAACCTCGGGTTTTAGCTTTTTAACACGGTAAAACACATCAAGTTCAGCAGTTCCTGCTACCAGATTTATTTTACGAATCCGGATTTTTTCCGTTTTTATCCCGATCCTTGTTGAAACATCCGTTTTCAGTTCATTCATTTTATCCGGATTGAGTAAGGCAAGGTTGTCGTAAAGAATCTGATGTTTTCTCAATGGATTTGCTTTTTTAAACATTTTCTTCTCCTTTTTCGCGGCTTTCTTCTCCAATTCCTCTGCAGTCAGTTCCTTTTTAACTGGGACTTCTTCAACCACTTTTTTCTTTTCTGTTTTTTTGAAAGAAATTTCAAGCAAAAATATAGTCAGGATGACAATTAAATTAAGGAGAATGGTTCCCCTTACAGGATTGGGATAATCGAGTAAAGCATTTAAAGCGGAGATACCTATTACGGTGAAGAGGTATGCCATATCTTTAATTGCCATGTTTCGTGTCCTGTAGCGTATAATAGAGAAAATGGCAAACAAGCCAAGTGCCATGCCCATCTGCAACTCAACATCCTTCAGTACAATACACAGCAAAAAAATCATAGTCCCCATCAGGAAGAAGGCAAAGAGATTCCCTTTCTTATTTGAATACCTGTTGTAGAGAAGTTTGATAATTATAAATAATACAGTTGTGTTGATTGCTAAACGGATAAGCGCTTCAATTACAAATTCGTTTGCAGCGGACATTATTTCTGTTGTCATAATGGTTGGAGTTTGTTTGTTAAAAATTAGTACAACCGTTGAGGATATTGGTTACAATGCTGTTTCTTTTATCAAAATCGGCATAAAAGCTATCCAGGTAGTCGATCATTTTTGATTTCTCTTTTGCATCCAACAATTGGAAATCATTGATAACCTTATAGAAGGCTTCTTTTTTGTCGGAAAATTCCCTGATCGCATTTATAAAAACATCTTCTGTCCGGCAAATACCTACATAACGCCGTTCCCGAACGGATGATAAGCCCAGGGGTTCATACGGGATGGCATAATCTGCATCCACAAGGCCTGAATAATCAAAATCGTAGGGAACTACCATCCCAAGGCCGGAAGAGTTGAAATTCAGTGATGTAATGACTTTGCAGTTGTGCTGATTTGGAACAGACCAGTCGGTGTTGCCGATCATATAATTGAAAATCGCCATTCTGTCCATCATCCGGGGGATAATATTTTTTTGTGAAAGGTTCAACGATTTTACCTCTGTGGCATTAATCCGTTCAGCAAGCATATAAATACGGCTAAGAAAAGCAAACCGATAAATACATATGCGTTTTTTATTGAGCCAATTGAGATGCTTGCTGAGCGGATTAATGCCACAGAGGTAAAATCGTTGAACCTTTCGCAAAAAAATATTATACCCCGGATGATGGACAGGATGGCGATTTTCAATTTTATGATCGGCAACACCGACTGGTCTGTTCCAAATCAGCACAACTGCAAAGTCATTACAT
>JAAXUD010000466.1 GCA_013336205.1 Lentimicrobium sp.
CTACTGATAAGAAGGTTACAGGTTTGAATCCTGTCGGGGTCACAAAAATAGATATAAAGCGCTGATTATCAGCGCATTATTTTTTTATGTTGCAACAATGGTGCAACATAAATCCTGATTAAAATAATTATCCTTTGGAAATTTTCATCCGCATAGCGCGAAAAAGCTAAAAACTTAAATTATGGGTGATAGCTCAGTTTGAATTATTAGGTATTTATTTGATTATTTGTGCAAGATCAGAAAGCAATCTTAACAATCATTTTCCAGAAATAATTCAATCATTGGTGTAAATTACATTTTTTTGAAATTTACGTGAATTAAATATTCCATCCGGATAAGTATTAGGCTTGTTTTTCTTCGTTATTTTTTTTCATAGAATAGCACTACTCCTGCTGAGTATTTAGATAAAGTAAATTGTTTCATAATTTATATTATGTCAAATAGTGTTTTTGAATTCCCCTACCCGGATCAGATTGTTGCACGCTAAATGTCTCAACAATAAAAAAGGCTGTCAATAACGACAGCCTTAATTCAAGAACATTAAATCTGGATTTACAAACCTGCAAGTTTTGCTTCTACTTCCTTACGTTTATCCAACATATTCAACCTGGTATAAATTTCCTTTAATGAAAGTAAGGTACTTTTATCTGTCGGGTCAAGTGCTGAAGCTTGTTCCAGATATGGAATAGATTTTTTCAGAATATTATCAGCGTCCAGTTTTAAAGCATCATATTCAGCTGTCGCAGAAAGCGGCAACTTATTGGCTTTTTCAATTTCAGTTGCAGCCTGGTTAACATACAACGCTCCCAGGTTGTAATTGGCTTCAAAATAATCGGGTTTTAATTCAATTGCCTTGATATAATTCTTTTCGGCTTCAACCAGATTATTCATTGTAAAGTAGTTAACGCCTACAGCATAATAAATAGTCGGATTCGTAGGATCCTTTTGCACCGCTTGTTGCAAATTAGCCATCGCTTTATCGTTTTGTCTCGATGCAAGATAAATGTTGGTTTCCTGAATTAAAAGCTGAAAGTTATCAGGATATTTCACCCTACCTGCCTGTACTGCAGCTAGTGCCTGAAGCGTATCTTTTTCTTCAAGATAAACATTTGACAATGAGTTATAAACCAATGGCTGAGGATAATTCAGTTCAATGATTCGGCCATAGTATTGTTTGGCTTTCGGCCAGTTTTTTGCATTTTCTGCCGATAATCCTGCATTAAAAATTGCCAGTGTATCAACATTGCCATAAGTTGCACTAACGTCAATGGCTTTTTCAAAAGAAACCAATGCGCCGTCAAACTCAGAAGCACTAAAATGCTTAACTCCTTGATTGTAAAGCTGTTCACTGATTACGAATATATTTTGAATCGCTTCAGTATAGAACTCCTTTTTAGTATCAAGCTCGAGTAATTTTTTATACGACTCGTAAGCCTTGCCAAGTGCATCCGGATCCAGATTTTTGTATTCCGGGTTTTCACTCATGTGGATCTGAAGATAAATATTACCCCGATAGAACCATGTTTTTGGATCATTCATGGTAGTAGCATCCGTAATAGTAGGTTCGATGTTCTGCAATGCTTTGTCAAGCTGCCCTTTACGCAGATCATTGTAAGCAGTTGTTCTGAGTGATTTTTGTCCAAACGCGGAACTGACTGCAATTGCAATTAATAAAAACAGGGATAATTTTTTCATTTTGACTGGTTTATTGGTTTGATACCCTTGGTTTGACGGTGCAAATATATAAGGATTAATCTTCACTAGCAATATCCTTGCCATTATCCTCTTCACTGTTCTCTTCATTAGAATCAGGTTCCTCCGAATCTGAATCTTCTTCAACCGGGAAAGTATCGTAAATGCTTTCTGATGGCGGAACAGTATGCTCGTTTTCAGTGATTTCAACTTCATCGACTGCTTCATCAGCTTCAACTTTAGTAACAGCAGCTATTGAGTCGTTTTCCCTTAGGTTAATAAGTCGCACGCCTTGTGTGGCTCTTCCCATCACTCTTAAATCAGCTACCGCCATCCGGATAATGAGTCCTGATCGGTTAATGATCATGAGGTCATCATTGTCGGTCACAGAATCAATGGAAATAAGTTGTCCGGTTTTGTCGGTAACATTGATGGTCTTTACCCCTTTTCCGCCCCGGTTGGTTATGCGATAATCATCCAGGTCTGAACGTTTTCCATAACCATTCTCCGAAACCACCAGAATGTCGAAATTATTATTCTCCATGCAGATCATACCAACAACCTCATCCTTTGCACTGGCGAGCGTAATACCACGCACACCTGAGGCATTGCGTCCCATTGGTCTCACGGTTTTTTCGTTGAAACGGATTGCTCTGCCCGATTTCAAAGCCATGACAACTTCACTGCTGCCATTGGTAAGTCTGGCTTCCAGCAACTGATCATCGTCGCGGATTGTTATGGCGTTTATACCATTTACCCTTGGCCTGGAATATGCTTCCAGGGAAGTTTTCTTAATAACTCCTTTCCGGGTACACAGAATAATAAAGTTGTTATTAATGTACTCTTCGTCTTTAATGCTCTTCAGGTTGATAAATGCCCTGACTTTATCGTCGGGCTCAATATTTATCATATTCTGGATTGCTCTTCCTTTGGATGTTTTTGTTCCTTCAGATATTTCAAAAACCCGTAACCAGAATACTTTACCTTTTTCTGTAAAGAAAAGCATATAATTATGCATTGACGCAACGAAAAGGTACTCCAGAAAATCTTCATCCCTGATGTCGGAGCCTTTGGCACCGCGCCCTCCCCTGTTCTGCCTGCGGTATTCCGATAAAGCTGTGCGTTTAATATATCCCATGTGTGAGATAGTTATTACCACATTTTCATCAGCAATGGTATCTTCAATTTTGAAATCGCTGGCTGAGTATACAATTTCTGTGCGGGCTTCATCGCCATAATTTTCTTTTATGGCAAGTAATTCCGTTTTGATAATTTCCATGCGTAATGTCTCGTTCGCCAGAATACTTTGATAATGCTCAATCATTTTAAGCAGTTCATTATATTCTTCCCTGATTTTATCACGCTCAAGCCCGGTTAATCTTTGCAGGCGCATATCAAGAATAGCCCTGGACTGAATTTCTGAAAGGTTGAAAGTCTCGATAAGTCCGTTGCGTGCCTCTTCCGGTGTACGGGCAGCTCTGATCAGGGCAATGACCTCGTCAAGATGATCGAGTGCAATCAGCAATCCTTCAAGAATATGCGCCCTTTTCTGTGCTTCATTCAAATCGTACCGTGTACGCCTGATTACAACCTCATGCCTGTGTTCCACAAAATAGTGGATAAGTTGTTTGAGGTTCAACAGCATTGGTCTGCCTTTTACAAGACAGATATTGTTCACACTGAACGATGTTTGTAATTGGGTAAGCTGATAGAGTTTATTCAGCACCACATTGGTGATGGCGTCGCGCTTCAGTTCATATACAATGCGCATTCCTGAACGATCCGATTCATCCCGGA
>JAAXUD010000070.1 GCA_013336205.1 Lentimicrobium sp.
TTGCCGAAAAGCTGATACTCAAGGGCAAGGCTTATGTGTGCGATCTGACAGCAGAGCAGATTGCTGAACAAAAAGGTGCTCCTACCCGACCAGGCCAGGAAAGTCCATACCGCAACCGCACAGTAGATGAAAACCTTGATCTCTTCCGCAGGATGAAAGCCGGCGAATTTGCTGAAGGCAGCCGCGTGCTGAGGGCAAAAATAGATATGGCATCACCCAATATGCACATGCGTGATCCACTTCTTTATCGCATCATCCACACTGACCACCACAGAACTGGTACCGAATGGTGTATTTACCCGATGTATGACTTTGCCCATGGCCAGAGTGACAGCATTGAAGGTATTACCCACAGTATTTGTACCCTTGAATTTGAGGTACACCGTCCTTTGTACGACTGGTGCATCCGCGAACTCGAAATATTTGCGCCTCAGCAGATTGAGTTTGCCCGTCTGAACGTAACCTACACCGTTATGAGCAAACGAAAACTGCTCGAACTGGTAAAAAACAACTTCGTTAGCAGCTGGGATGATCCACGCATGCCAACCATTTCAGGGTTGCGGCGCAGGGGTTTTACGCCGGCTTCTATCCGGAATTTCTCCGATCTTGTGGGTGTTGCCAAACGTGAAAATGTAATCGATGTCGGCTTGCTTGAATTTTGTGTGCGCGAAGACCTCAATAAAACCGCGCAACGGGTTATGGGCGTATTAAATCCTGTTAAACTGATACTTACCGATTATCCTGAAGGTAAAGTGGAGGAAATGAATGCAGTCAATAATCCTGAAAATCCTGAAACCGGCACCCGGAAAGTCGCATTTTCACGCGAATTGTATATCGAGCGCGACGATTTTATGGAAGAACCTCAGGCGAAGTTCTTCCGCCTGGCACCAGGTCGTGAAGTCAGACTGAAATATGCGTACATTGTGAAATGTGAATCCGTTGTTAAAGATCCTGTAACAGGGGAAATTACTGAGATTCATTGCACACACGATCCCGAAAGTTTAAGCGGACGCGCACAAAGCAACCGTAAAGTCAAAGGTACTTTGCACTGGGTTTCGGCTCAGCACGCTGTTGAAGCAGAAGTCAGACTCTACGACCGGCTTTTTATCAGCGAAAGCCCTGAAGATGTGCCGGAAGGAGAGGATTATAAAAACAACCTGAATCCCAATTCACTCAGCGTAATTAAAGGTTATATAGAATCATTCGTTGCAGGAACTCAGCCACTTGACAAGTTTCAGTTTGAACGTCTGGGTTACTTCTGCACCGATAGTGATTCGAGGCCCAACCAACTGGTATTTAACCGCACGGTGGCCTTAAAGGACTCCTGGGCAAAAGCAAAAATTTAGTTGCAAAGATTTTTTACGAAATATTTGCAACTACAATAAACATTTTAGTATTTTTGCAGCCCGAATAATGACCTATGGTGTAATAGGCAACACGTCTGATTCTGGATCAGAAGAGTCTAGGTTCGAGCCCTGGTAGGTCAACAAAAGAAAAAAGCAGTTACGAAGAAATTTGTAGCTGCTTTTTTCTTTGGGTATACACCCTGACTGTACTTAAAAGTTTATAAAATCTTTGAGCTTCTGAAGGATATAACAAGCTCATAAACAAACACTTTAGGAAGAAAGATAAGCCTGATTTGTATTAAAATCGGGACAGCCACGATATTCCGGGTTAAAATCTCCATTACTAATGGGAATTTATCCATTTGCAAGTATTCTAAAAAAAACACTTATTTTGCAGCAAAACCGGCTCCCATGAAATATTTTTTGTCATGTATTATCCTGCTTTCAACACTCAATCTGCATGCGCAACAATTGCTTACGCAGGAAAGAGCCTCACATTTTGCAAAAATGGCTTTAAAATGCATACAGCAGGAATACCCGAATAAGCCAGGCGAGGTGCTGGGCAGCGACCGCGATGTGAAACCGGTAAGGGAATACCGCCCGGCATTCTATGGTTGTTTCGACTGGCATTCGTCGGTGCATGGGCACTGGATGCTGATAAAACTCCTGAAACAATATCCGGATCTTCCTGAAGCATTGCAGATTAAAGAGGCGATCAATAAAAATATTACCCCTGAAAATATTGCAGTTGAAGTTAATTTCTTCCTCGACAGCAACAATAAATCCTTTGAAAGAACTTACGGTTGGGCCTGGTTGCTGAAGTTGTCCGAAGAACTTCATACATGGGATAATCCCCTGGCAAGACAATGGGAATCTGCCATACAACCACTCACCAACCTCATCAGCAACTATTACATTGATTTCCTGCCGAAGCTTCTTTACCCGATCCGGGTTGGAGAACACGCCAATACCGCCTTCGGCCTGTCATTTGCCCTGGATTATGCCCGGGAAACGCAGAATAAAGCCCTTGAAGCCATGATTACCGCCAGGGCCAGGGATTATTTCCTAAACGACAAAAACTGTCCTGAGTCGTGGGAGCCAGGTGGCTATGATTTCCTTTCTCCCTGCCTGATTGAAGCTGACTTGATGGCCAGGGTACTTCCTGACGGGGAATTTCTGAACTGGATTAACGAATTTCTTCCGGGACTATCCGATGGCTCACTAAGAATTATGAATGAACCGGCAAAAGTCAGTGACCGAAGCGATGGCAAACTGGTTCATCTTGACGGATTAAACTTTTCAAGAGCCTGGTGTTTAAAAAGTTTATCAACAAAGCCCGGATTGAATAAATCCCTATTACTGGAAGCAGCTCAGATGCACATCAATGCCGCGCTTCCAAATGTGGCAGATGGTGATTATGCCGGCGAGCATTGGCTGGCAACATTCGCAGTTGTCGCGCTATCGCAAAACTAAAATCAATCGTATAATTCAAGGAATTCATACTGGTTTCCCATCTCTTCCAGAAACCGGGTAAAATCATGAAAAGCGATCACCAGGGAGGCGGTATTATCATTGGGATGAAAGCTGATGTTTGGAAGATTTTTAAGATTCTCATCCAGAAACAGGTAAACATGGTGGTCTTTATCGTGAATAAGGCCAAAAGGTGAAACTGAACCCGGTTTCAGTCCCAGGTACTTTTCCATTCTTTGCTCCGAAGCAAAACTGAGTTTTCCTTGCTTCAGTCTTTTTTCGAGATCGTGAATAGCCAATGACTGCCGGTGGTCGAAAATCACCAGGTAGTGCTTGTTTCCCTTATGATTCCGGAAGAACAGGTTCTTACAATGGGTGGTTTCGGCAATGTCTTTCCAGAACTCTACGGCTATTTCAATGGTAGGCGCAGGAGGATGCTCGTGGTATTCAAAAGGGATACCGAGTTCATCAAGTATTTGGTAGAGTAAGGGGTCGCCGTTCATTAAAGCTCAAAGTAAAAAGTCTAAAGTAAAAAGTCTAAAGTCTAAAGTTTAAAGTATCTGGCTGAAAAATCGGTTTTTTATAGAAAAATCTTTTCCAGTCAGAGAGGCTTAAGGTTAAGGTTGAGCCGGATGATTTTGAAAAACAAGCCTGGAAAGCAGGTTATTCGTCATTCGTTATTCAAAAAGTAAGTTGGCAATATGCAAAACGCAGTTGGCTAAAGGGCCTGAGGTTTCAATTCGGATGTCGGATGTCAGAAGTGAGCGAATGGAAATATAAAGTTAGATGTAAAAGGTAAGAACCTTTTTCATTCGTAAATCGTCATTCGTAAATCGTAAACCGAAGCCTGAAAGTCAGAGCCATTCGTAATTCGTAATTAGACCAAAATATAATCTTACAATCTTTCCTGAAACATTAATTCCCCAAACTCCTGATGGCTTTCTCAATTCTATTCAGCGTTTCCTTTTTTCCCAAAACTGAGATAATGGCTGCAACACCCGGACCGAAACTTCCACCAACAAGCACAAGCCGAAGGGTGTTCATTACCTGTCCCATGGCCAGTTCATTGTCGTGAATAAAACCTTTTATAACCGCATCCAACGCATCTGTGGAAAAATCCTGCTGCATTTCCAATAAGCCGATAATTTTTTTAAGCAGGGCAGGGGTTTCCGGTTTCCAGAATTTCTGAATTACCTTATCATCGTACGATTGAGGCTCTGTAAAGAAAAACCAGGATTGCTCCCACAAATCAGGGATAAGGTTGGCCCGCTCCTTGATTAATGGGCAGACATCCAGAATTAAAGTCCTTGAAGCTTCTATCCCTCTTTCTTTCAATAGATTACTGAGCAGATCGGCAACTTTTTCATCATCAAGCTCTGACAGGTAATGGTGATTAAACCATTTTGCCTTTTCGGGATCAAATTTAGAGCCTGATTTACCGACGCGCTCAATCGAAAATAACCCGATCAACTCATCCATGCTCAATATTTCCTGTTCTGTTCCCGGGTTCCAGCCCAGCAAAGCCAGCATATTGATAAAAGCCTCTGGCAGGTATCCGCTTTCGCGGTAGCCTGAAGAGATATCACCCGTTTTAGGATCCGTCCAGCGCAAGGGGAATACCGGAAAACCCAATCTGTCACCATCCCGTTTACTGAGTTTTCCGTTTCCATCGGGTTTCAGCAGCAGCGGTAAATGTGCAAATTCCGGCATATCCGCTTCCCATCCAAAATAACGGTAAAGCAAAACATGCAACGGAGCAGAAGGCAGCCATTCTTCCCCCCTGATTACATGAGAAATCTTCATCAGGTAGTCATCCACAACATTGGCCAGATGATAAGTAGGCATCCCATCTGATTTATACAGTACTTTATCATCAAGCAGCTTAGAATCGACACTGACAAGGCCACGGATAAGATCCTGAACTATAACAATTTCGTTTTCAGGAATTTTCACCCTGATAACATATTGTTCACCGGCCTCAAGCAATGCAGTTACTTCACTTTCATCCAGGGTCAGCGAATTTTTAAGTCCCATACGGGTTTGCGGACCATATTGAAAGGTTTCTTTGCGTGACTCATACTCCTTCCGCAATGCCTCAAGTTGTTCCGGCGTATCAAAAGCATAGTAAGCTGTACCATTTTCCAGCAGCTGAAGGGCATACTGGTGGTAAATTTCCTTGCGGTCGCTCTGGCGATATGGCGCAAATGGCCCACCTATATGCACTCCTTCATCAAAGTGAATTCCACTCCAGCGAAGCGCTTCAATAATATAATCTTCTGCTCCGGGCACAAACCTGGTTTGGTCAGTATCCTCAATCCTCAGGAGAAATTTGCCATTATTCTTTCTGGCAAACAGATAATTATAAAGGGCAGTCCTGACTCCGCCTATATGCAGCGGTCCTGTGGGGCTTGGAGCGAATCTTACGCGTACTTCTCTCATTTCATATTTTATTGGATGGTGCAAAGATAACAAAAGAGCAGGCTATTCTTTGAGATTGTAAGCCATCTGATTGTGTTACCACTGCCATTTTTGATTTTATTAACATTCTGATGAACCAAATTGATGTAACTTTGTAATAATTGTGGCGTTAGATAATCAAACAGATATTTATACCAAATCCCGGTTTATGAATAAAATACCCACGATCAGGGTTCGTATTCCAAAGTATCACATAGGAAGGATATTCCTTTTCCCTATGTTGCTATATTTTATGCTGGTATTTCCGGTTTTGGCTTTTATGATCCTTAAAAGTTTTCCTGAACTGAAGGACAAAAGCGGTTTTATAACCGAGGTACGGAGTGATTCTACCGGGCAGCACCTTCTGATTAACACCAGTGATGAGCCTGTTACCCAATTTAAAGAGGGGTTTAAGGCTGGTTTAAATGCAGCCGAAAAAGCAAAAGACAGCATATCAACAATACTGGCCGATAGTTTAACCAATGCCATTGTAGGAGCAGAGGGCGATTCTATTGCAGAGCCGGCATTGGCTACATCTTCCGGAATAAAGAAAAAAGGAACCTCAAATGCCTTTTCTGATTCGATTACTTCACTGTTTAAATACGTGATTCTCTTTAGTACCATCATAGGTTTTGCCGTCAACTTACCTTTTAAAAGGTATTTCCGCCGGAAACGCCTGGGTAAAACAATCTCTCCCAAGCTTTACCGATACTGCAGACGCTATTTGCTGTTTACTCCCATTATCAATAGCGGGATTGTTTTGATGGCTTTTATGGTGGTTCACGGAATTATGATCTATCAGCTTCAATCGCCGGCTGCTTTTTCCGATGAGATCGGAAGACGGATGTTTTCAAACTACCTGTTTATTTCACTCGTGGCTTCCCTTCTTACTGTGCTGTTTATTTATTTCTGGCAAAAGCACCGGGTTCATATCCGATACATTGAACATATTTTTACCCGTGATGAACTTCAGAAGAGGATTTTTGGGAAAAATACAGGAAAAATAAGAAACAGGTTGTACATAGCCAGCGCCATGACAACCCTGCTTCCATTGACCATCGTTCTATTGTACCTGATCTTAAGCCTTACACCTATAAAAGATATGGGAGAGGTGAGCCCCGGAGAAATGAGAATAATGCTGGGCCGGCTTTCAGATGTGCTTGGACCGGATGTGGAACTGACAAAGGATTCCGAGCTCTCAAGCCTGTATTACATCAGCGCTTTCGACAATGCACTTATGTTCGGAGGCATTATAAGCGGTGTGCTGGTTTCATTTATCTATATTCTTTTCTTTGTTAACTGGTCAACTGCAGGTATCGTACGCCCTGTAAATGAGTTGGTTGAAAGTATGCGTAAAACCGGAGAGGGAATGCTCGACAATTATACCATTGTAAGAACAAACGATGAGGTAGGGGTGATGTCGGAAGGATACAATATGATGACATCCCGGCTAAGAGAGTATATTTTCAAAATTTCGCAGATGAATGAAGCTTATAGCCGGTTTGTGCCCAGTCAGTTTCTTGAATTTTTGGGAAAGGAAAACTTTGTGGATATTCAGCTGGGTGATCAGGTGCAGAAGGAAATGACCGTTATGTTCTCTGACATACGTGGATTTACAGAGCTGTCGGAAGATATGACACCTAAGGAAACCTTCGACTTCATCAATCATTACCTCGGGTACATGGAACCGGTTATCCGGAAGAACAACGGGTTTATCGATAAATTTATCGGCGATTCCATCATGGCTCTTTTTCATGAGAAGGTTGACGATGCCATTGATGCTGCTATTGCCATGCGTCATTCTCTGAACCAGTTTAACCTCGACCGTATGGATTCGGGTAAACCAACCATCGATTCAGGTATCGGTATTCATACAGGTAATCTTATGCTCGGTGTAGTAGGAGGGGAGGGACGAATGGATGGGACTGTAATTTCGGATGCTGTGAATCTTGCTTCACGATTGGAGGGCCTTTCAAAAATTTACCGCACCTCTATCATCATAAGTGAAGATACTTTAATCAAACTCGAAAATCCTTCGAAGTACAATTTCCGCTTCCTCGATATCGCCCGTGTAAAGGGAAAAAAAGAGGCCGTGTATGTGTTCGAAGTTTTAGACGGCGAGCCTGACGAGGTAAAAACCCTGAAAATTGAGACTAAAGCGCTGTTTGGCAATGGGATAGACCATTATAAAAATAAACGCTTTGAAGATGCACTAAAAGTGTTTAGCGAGATAGTCAGGGTCAACCAGCTCGATTCTGTCGCCGCTTTTTATGTAAACCGATGCAAAAATAATATTCAGCGTGGAATTCCGGATGACTGGAACGGAAT
The DNA here is from genome assembly GCA_013336205.1 of Lentimicrobium sp. GTDB lineage: Bacteria > Bacteroidota > Bacteroidia > Bacteroidales > Lentimicrobiaceae > Lentimicrobium. The sequence continues at coordinate 7,602 of JAAXUD010000070.1, forward strand.
AGAAGTTTTTGACGCAAAATAACCAAAAACCGTTTTTGGGGCAATAGAATTGAAATGAAGATTGAAAAAAGTCTTCTTAAATTGTTATAACAATAATTACCTGTTGACAGATCAATCCGGTTGATTCGAATTATCTTCTTCCGGATGGGTTCAATTTTTTTTGACATGAACGACAACTATAACATACTCATCGACAAACTCGATGCCTTTATCAGGAAATATTATACAAACCAACTGATCAGGGGTGGACTGTATAGCATTGCATTGCTGGGAACTTTTTTCCTGGTTTTCACGCAACTTGAATCTCTGGCCTGGTTCTCCGTTTCGGTCAGAACAGTCCTGTTTTATGGTTACCTGGCGGGTGCCGCCGCTATTCTTGCCCGGTTTGTGATTTTGCCGCTATTAAAGCTGAATAAGGCAGGAAAAAGAATTTCGCACGAAATGGCTGCCAGTATCATTGGAACGCATTTCTCTGAAGTCCGCGATACGCTGATTAACACCTTGCAGCTTAATTCATTAGCAGAAGATAATCCGGATCAAAAAGCGCTTATCATCGCGGGTATTAATCAAAAAGCTGAGAAATTAAAACCAGTACCGTTTGTTTCAGCCATCGATCTTTCGAAAAACAGGAAATACCTGGTTTTTGCTGCACCTCCATTGTTAATCCTGTTGCTTTTTCTTTTTATTGCACCCAGGGCTATAACAGATCCCGGGAACAGATTACTTAATCACTCTGTAACATTTGAAAAACCAATGCCTTTCAGTATTGCGATAACCAATGATGAATTAAAGGCAGTTCAACAGGAAGACTTCACACTGAGTGTAAAAGTAGAAGGAGAGGAGCTACCGGATCAGGTATTTATTGTAATTGATGGAATTGAGTATAGAATGGAGGCAGAAGGTAAGTTGAACTACACCTATACTTTTAAGAAAGTTCAGAAAAATCAGCAATTTAACTTTCAGGCTGCAGGTCATTATACGTCTGATTATGAACTAATTGTACTTCCAAAGCCCATTATTTTAAACTTTGATTTAGAGTTGATTTACCCGCCATATACCGGTCAGAAAACTGAGATTCTTTCTAATACCGGTGATGTTACAGTTCCCCAGGGAACCAGCGTGGTGTGGAAATTCTATACACGCGATACTAAATTTCTGACCCTTAAAACCGGAGAAAGTTCGCAAAGGATCGAGGTAAAGAATTCTAACAATATCAGTACCTCAAAACGATTGATGGCACCAATGCCCTATTCAGTTAGCATAGAGAACCAATTTATGAAAGGTTCTGATTCTATGTCGTTCTTTATCAATGTAATACCTGACTTATATCCGATAATCTCTGTGGATGAATACAGAGACTCGGTTTATGATAACCGACTGTATTTTAAAGGTTTAATTAAGGATGATTATGGTTTTAACAAGATGGAATTCAGACTTTCCCGAAAAGTAGCTGATGGAGAAAATTCAGCAGAAACATCTATTGAAGTTCCCATTGCAAAAGGCAATGCTCAACAACAGTTTTATCACTTTTTTGATGTGGCAGAAGCTGGGTTGGAACCCGGAGATCAGGTTGAATATTATTTTATTGTTTACGACAATGATGGCGTAAATGGAAGTAAATCATCCCGTTCGCAGAAAATGTCCTTAAAAATACCTACCAGGGATGAAATTGAAGAAATGGTACAGAAAAATCAGGACAATGTAAAAAGTGAACTTGAAAAGAGTATTGAAGAGGCGCGAAAAATCCAGAAGGATATAAGTCAGTTGAATAAAAAGCTATTTGATAAGAAAAGCCTGAATTACCAGGAGAAAAAGCAGGTACAGGAACTACTTGATCGCCAGAAAAACCTTCAGAAGCAGGTGGAAGAAATGAAACTGCAGAATGAGAACGCGAATAAGAAAGAATCGCAGTACTCAGAGATTAATGAATCAATTGC
>JAAXUD010000467.1 GCA_013336205.1 Lentimicrobium sp.
TGAACTTCCGCTGGTTATTGTGAATGTACAGCGTGGCGGACCAAGTACCGGTTTGCCAACCAAATCGGAACAAAGTGACCTTTACCAGGCGCTTTTCGGACGCAATGGTGAATGCCCGGTTGTGGTTATTGCCGCTTCGACTTCTGCCAATAGTTTCTATTTTGCATACATGGCAGCAAAAATCGCAATGGAACATATGACACCGGTTATTTTACTAACCGATGGCTACCTGGGCAATGGATCCCAGTTATTCCGCATTCCAAAGGTTGCTGATCTGCCATCTATTACCCCGCCGATTGCAGAGGCAAACGATCCGGATTATAAGCCTTATCGCCGTAATCCTGAAACCCTGGCCCGCAAATGGGCAATTCCCGGAACCGAAGGATTGCGACATAGAGTAGGAGGTCTGGAAAAGGAAGATGTTTTTGGTAATGTTTCAACCGATCCGCTAAATCATCAGAAGATGATAGACCTGCGCGACGCTAAAGTTCAGCGGGTTGCCAACTATATTCCTGAACAGGAAATCACCGGCGAAAAGCAGGGCGATCTGCTGGTCGTAAGCTGGGGTGGTACCCTCGGTGCCGTGCAGGAAGCGGTGGAAGATCTGCAGAAACAAGGCAAAAGCGTTAGTCATGCGCATTTTAACTATATAATGCCACTGCCAAAAAATACAGCTGAGGTGTTGAAGGGATTTAAAAAAATTCTGGTTTGCGAACTTAACAGCGGCCAGTTTGTCAATTATTTAAAAATGACCCAATATGGTCATGATTACAGGCAGTTTAATAAAGTTCAGGGGCTGCCCTTTACTGTTACCGAACTGACCCGGGTTATTAACCAAACACTGGAGGAGAATTAATCATGAACAACAAACCAAATTTAACCATAGAACGTTCTTCAGTAGAACTTACCAAGGAAGATTTTGTAAGCGACCAGATGGTAAAATGGTGCCCTGGTTGTGGTGCACATGCAATTCTTTCTTCGGTAGCGAATGTATTCCCGAAAATAGGGTATCGCAAGGAGAACTTTATGTTTGTTTCCGGAATCGGATGCTCATCAAGGTTTCCATATTATGTGAACACTTACGGTATTCATGGAATTCACGGACGTGCCGCACCAATTGCCTCGGGTGTTAAAATTGCCAATCCTCACCTGAGTGTTTGGATGGCTACAGGCGACGGAGACTCGATGGCAATCGGGGGTAATCATTTTATCCACATTATCCGCCGCAACATTGATGTAAATATTATGCTGTTCAATAACCAGATTTACGGTCTCACCAAAGGGCAGTATTCACCAACCACCCCCATGGGAAGCGTTACCAAGACTTCACCCCAGGGAACCATAGAGCATCCGTTTAATCCGGGTGAACTGGTGCTGGGAGCACAGGGTACTTTCTTTGCCCGCGTGGTGGATACCAATCCAAGGCTGATGACCGAAGTTATGTTTGAGGCAGCAAAGCACGATGGTACTTCTATCGTTGAAATTCTGCAGAACTGCATTATTTTCGCTGATAAAACCCACGATTCGGTTACAAATAAAGATGTTCGTGACGACCGCCAGATTGTACTCCGCAACGGAGAGCCTATGATCTTTGGCAAGAACAAGGACAAAGGCATCCGCTTGAACGGAACACGCCTCGAAGTGGTAACCCTTGGCGAAAATGGAATAACAGAAGACGATCTGCTGGTTCACGATTCCTATCAGCAGGATCCGGGATTACACCTGATGCTCGCTAAAATGGCCTACCCGCATTACCCGGTAGCCCTTGGCGTTATCCGTGCAGCCATGTATCCGACTTACGACGATATGGTTGAGGAGCAGATTTCTTATGCCAAAGCCAATTCGAAAATTAAAAATGTAGATGACCTTCTGAACAGCGGAGATACCTGGGAGATTAAATAATTCCTGATACATCCACATGAAAAAAACAGCCTGCTTTCTTTATGGAAGGCAGGCTGTTGTTTTAGCAGGATTCATCGAATAGGATACTTCCTTAATTTACCTGGGTTTGCTTCTGGTGAAAATAGCAACAATGGCTGTGGTAATGATTCCCATTACCGGCGCTCCGATTAAACCCTGAACAATATAATTGCCCAACGAAAAATACTTTTCGGCTTCTTCGCGCGATTTGATATCCTGGCTTACAGTATAATCAATCACATTTCTGAAATAATCCGGTGTAATCAGCAATGAGGTGATTGCCTGGGTGAGGGGACTCAATACTGTTACAATAGCAGTAATGATCAATCCGCTGATAAAGCCCTGTTTATAACTCATTATGCCGTTGAAGTCCCTTTTTCGTTTATCAAGCAGCGCTAAAACATAAACTGCAACAGCCGGAATGGCAATAAAGTTCGTGTAAATCATGTGCTTATCGATGTGGGTATCATGCAACCCCGCGACTCTTTCGAGTAACATCCAGGCAAGTGTCATGACCACAAAGATCATGACCCATTTGATTTCAGTATTGATCTTTTTTATTTGCATTGATTATTAGAATATAGACTTACTACTGGGCTTTGTCGTAGGCAGCTTTCAGCCAGTTTATCACATCCGCTGTCAGGTCGTTTTCGTCTGTCAGATTTATTTTATGCGAACACATGGAATTAGGAGTGGTAATGACTTCGAGTTTGCCTTCGGGTTGCTGACCTTTGATGTTAAGACCGATTTCGAATCTTGTTTTTGTTGCTGGTTGCAGTATGGCAAATTGTTTTTTACGTTTCAGACTTACATAAGCATTTTTTGGAGCAATTTCAACATCAGTACCAAAAGTGGTGATGTGTTGCATCAGTTTGTCGTACAATGGTTTGAAGTGTTCTTTGCCTTTATACTGAAGATCGATCAGCGAATTCTGATCCGTGGCAGAACCCGCATCTGATTTCCGGGCTTTGTGCGCTACAAGGTTGGCAAATCCATGCGAAAAACCATGGTCATCTTTTAAAAACTGAATAATCTCTCCATGCCTGGCGAGGTTTTTTGCATCTACGATTCCAATCCATTGTTCCAGGGTTTTACCTGTGTTCTTTGACAGGTTATCAATCATGGTTTTTTCTGCGGGGTCCATGGCTTTGTAGACTTTTAAAGGTTAAAAAATGAATTTAGGTTAAACAATTGGATATATTTTAACCGCTTTAACCCTGAAATGTTCAGCAAAATACAATCAGAAAGGAGATAGAATTCGCGATTTACGCTCAGGTTGAAAACTCACCCGCTGATCAGTATAGTTATTACAAATAGGGTAATAATGAAGAGAAATGCAATGATGGCTCTTTTTCTTCTGTTTGCGATGTAAACAGCGAGGTTTTCACGATGCAGGTAATACCGTTGTAGTGAAACTTCAACCAAAACGTGCTGGTTGATCAGCCTTCTGAAGATCAGGCTTTTTCTGATTCTAAACTCTTCCGGTCTCCTGGCAGTTTTTTCTGAGAACGCACCAGCTTGTTCAAATTTTCTGATAATTCTGTTGATTTTTCCTGCAA
>JAAXUD010000468.1 GCA_013336205.1 Lentimicrobium sp.
CCTGGATGTACATCAGCTCCCTGTATCATGAAATAGAAAAGGAAGACAAGTAAAAAGAGGAATTGAATTACAAAGCTTACCAGGTTTGAGATCACAATAGAAATGGGCATTGCAAGCCTGGGGAAATAGACTTTTCCAAAGATGGACGCATTTTTGATAAAAGTTTGCGACGTATCGTTCAGACAGGTTGAGAAATAATTCCATCCCACAATACCAGCCATATAAAACAGCATTTTGGGTATCCCATCCGTAGGTATTCCGGCAATGTTTCCAAAAACCACCGTAAACATAAGGGTGGTTAACAATGGCTGAATTATAAACCAGATAGGGCCAAGTATGGTCTGTTTATACTTTGAAACAAAATCCCTTCTGACAAAAAGACCTATCAAATCGCGGTATTGCCATAGTTCTTTCAGGTTTATTTCGAAAAGACTGCGTTTGGGCTTAAGAATTGTTGTCCAGACTTCATCAGTGCCTGGGTCATTATTATCGGAAGTTCTGGGGTTCAGCATAATACATCAACTTTAAACTTATTGATACTTGTTAAGAAAATCAGCATAGGCATTATTTATTCCATCTTCAAGATGAATTGATGGATTAAAGCCCAGGGAACGCAAAAATGAAACATCCAATAACTTTCGGGGTGTTCCATCAGGTTTTGATACGTCAAACTCAAGGAAGCCTTCGAACCCAACTATTCTTTTCACCAGAAGGGCCAGTTCTTTAATTGATATATCCTCGCCCCAGCCAATATTAACAAACTTATTGCCGCTGTAGTTATTCATCAGAAAGACGCAGGCGGATGCAAGGTCATCAACATGCATGAATTCGCGCAGGGGTGAACCCGTGCCCCAGATTACAACTTTCTCCGCAGCATTTGTTTTTGCTTCGTGGAATTTACGGATCAGGGCTGGCAAAACATGCGAGTTCTGCAAGTCATAATTATCCTCAGGCCCATAAAGATTGGTTGGCATTGCTGCAATGAAGTCGGTTCCGTACTGGATATTGTAATTTTCACAAAGCTTTAAACCTGCTATTTTAGCAATGGCATATGGCTCATTGGTATATTCCAGCAGGCCGGTTAACAAATACTCTTCTTTTATTGGCTGTGGTGCCATTTTGGGATAAATGCAGGAGCTCCCCAAAAATAAAAGTTTTTTCACTTTACTCAGCCATGCATTGTGGACGATATTGTTCTGAATAACAAGGTTATCGTAAAGAAATTCAGCACGATAAGTGTTATTTGCTACAATACCTCCAACTTTGGCTGCTGCATAAAAAACAAAATCTGGTTTTAGTGTTTCATACATATTTTTTACTGCAGATTGATCCATCAAGTCGATCTGAAGGTAATCTACAAAATCAGAACCAACAGAAGGCTTTCGGTTTCTATAGGTACCGGAAATGTTCTGGTATCCCGCCTTTAAGAGTGCGCGTATAATAGCGCTACCCACCATTCCGGCAGCTCCTGCAACCAATATTTTGTCATTTTTATTCATAGTAACTGTGTATTTCGTATCCACCATCTTTAAGATATTTGTCCTTCTGCATAAGTTTTATGTCAGAAGTCATCATATCATGAACCAGGGCTTTAAGATCATATTCAGGCTCCCAGCCAAGTTTTTGTTTTGATTTGGTAGGGTCACCAATCAACAATTCAACTTCTGTTGGCCTGAAGTAGCGTTCGTCAATTTTAACTACGATTGTTCCTGGTTTTACCTGGAATTCTTTCATCGAACAGGAAACTACAACGCCGGTTTCATTAATACCCTCTCCCTTAAACTCCACTGTGATGCCAACTTCCTGAAATGCCAGTCTGACAAAATCGCGAACTTCAGTTGTAATACCGGTAGCGATTACATAATCATCAGGCTTGTCCTGCTGGAGTATAAGATACATGGCCTTTATATAGTCCTTGGCATGTCCCCAGTCGCGTTTGGCTGAAAGATTGCCCAGGTGAAGGGTATCCTGCATGCCCATGGCGATCTTTGCTACAGCCATCGTAATCTTGCGTGTAACAAAGGTTTCTCCGCGAATGGGTGATTCATGATTGAAAAGTATACCATTACACGCAAACATATTATAAGCTTCGCGGTAATTCACCATGATCCAATACGCATATAACTTGGCAACTGCATAAGGTGACCTTGGATAAAACGGTGTTTTTTCACTCTGGGGAATTTCCTGAACCAGACCGTATAATTCAGAGGTTGAGGCCTGGTAAATCCTGGTTTTATCGGTCATTTTAAGAAGCCTTACAGCTTCAAGTAATCGCAATGCACCAATACCATCAGCATTGGCTGTATACTCAGCCGTATCAAAACTAACCTTCACATGCGACATCGCAGCAAGATTGTAGATTTCATCAGGCTGTGTTTCCTGAACGATACGAATCAGATTTGTAGAATCGGTCATATCCCCGTAATGAAGTACAAAATTCTGGTTGTCAACGAATGGATCCTGATATAAATGATCAATCCTGTTGGTGTTAAAAAGAGAGGATCTTCTTTTTAATCCATGGACAATATATCCCTTTTTTAAAAGATATTCAGACAAATAGGCGCCATCTTGCCCGGTAACTCCAGTGATTAATGCAACTTTTTTGCTCATTTTCAGTTGGTTTTTATATTAAATTTTTCGCAGAATATTGATTATCAACTTTCTCAAATTTCGAACGGCTTCAATCAGGAAAAAACTCTTTGGAGCTTCCTCCCCATATATCTTAATGTCACGTTCCTTTAATTTAACATCAGCATCATTGTAAACTATAGATAAGCGTTTCAATTGATTGCTTACAGCTTCATTAATTGCTGATACGAACTCTCTTTTCCGCGTAAAGTTATGCCGCACAATAAACAGTGTTGCATCACAATATTTATTCAGCAAAAAAGCATCACCAAACACCCCGATAGGGGGGGTGTCAACAATAATATAGTTATACTTAAGCCTCAGATACTGCAGCATCTGTTTTGTTTTTTCAGATTCGATCAACTCATCAGGATTGGGAGGAATAGGCCCGGTAAGTAAGATATCTAGGTTCTTTGTAAACGTTTTTTGAACAACCTGTTCAATGGCAAGATCGTTCACAAGATGTGATGTAATACCTATATCAGGATTAAGATTGAATTCCTCAAGTTTTCCTGGACTTCTGAAATCGAAGCATACAAAAAGCGTTTTCTTACCTGTAAGTGCATAAACAGAAGCAAAATTAGCAGCAAAAAATGTTTTTCCTTCTTCAACAGAAGTTGAGGTTACCAGGACCACTTGTTCCTGATTCTCAGGAAGAAGCTTAAGTTTAATTCTTATTATTCTGAACAATTCAGTAAAGTATGAACTCGGGGAGCGCAATACTATGTCAGTACCTCTTTTTTGATTTTTTGTAATGGTACCAATTAAAGGTACATCCGTATTTGAGGTAATATCTTCAACTGCCATAACCCTGTTATTCAGGAATACAAGAGATCGGAAGAGCGTC
>JAAXUD010000469.1 GCA_013336205.1 Lentimicrobium sp.
GCGGAGCCGAGACCATCCGGGAACTCCGGAGCCGAAAACACAAAACGAAACCCGGTGGTCGGGCAAAGCCCGGTGGTCGGGCGGAGCCGAGACCATCCGGGAACTCCGGAGCCGAGACCATCCGGGAACTCTGGATATCGGCTAAGGAAAATGATCAGATCAAAGCAATAAAATTGGTAAGGTTCTGTTCGTGTGGCACCCCGAGCTTTTTGCGTATGCGGGTACGGGCAACTTCAATACTTTTAATGGATTGCCCTGAAAGGGAAGATATTTCACGGGTATTCATATCGAGCCGGATAAACGAACACAGGCGGCGTTCCGCGGGTGTAAGGTCGGGATATCCGGTTAACAGGCGACTCTGGAAACCCGGGTGCACTTCGTTGAATTGAGTTTCAAATTCCCTCCATGCATTGGGCGAAAGTTCCTGTTTTAACTGTACCTGCAAATGCTGTATTGACTGGGCCGAAACTTCCGACTTCTTGAGTTCATCCAGCTCCCCGATAATTTTTTCGAGTATCTGGTTTTTCTGGTTTATGAAGATTGTTTTCGAGGTAAGTTCACGCTCCTTGCTGATCAGATCCTCGCTGAGTTGTCCGATCTTCTCCTCACTCTGCTGTTTTATCACCCCAGTCTCACGTTTTGCCTCTTTTATGCGCTTGTATATCAACCATATCAATGCAATTCCCAACAACAAACTTACACCGAGCAGCACCATAATAACATTTTTTGTCCGGATTGCCTGTTTTTGAAGCATGCTCATCTGGCTGAGTGCTTCATTTTGCTTTTTCAACTCACTCCGGGCGAAACCGGCCTCTATTTCTTCGATAGTGCGGTATTTTTCAACGGTATAAATACTATCCTTGAGTTCGGTGGCACGGCTAAGATACAAATAGGCCTGAGATGGATTGCCATCCTTTTCGTAGCATCCGGCCAGACAAAGACTGGCATCCAGCCTGCCTTTCAGTGAGCCGGTGGATTCTGCAATTTTTAAAGCTTCTTTAGCAAATTGGATGGCTTCCTTTATTGATTTTTGATTAAGTAAGGTATTTGCCAGTTCAACAAGTGCTTCGCTTTGCTCAGGTTTTGCCCCTATTTCCGCATATAAATTCACTGATTTCCTGAAAAAGGCCGAAGCAACTATAAAATCGTTTTTGGCTTCATGAAGCTTACCAAACAGCATATTACAGGAGGCCAGAAAAGACTTGTCGCCGGACTTCTCTGCTAATTTCAGCGCATCTTCCAGGTAAAGACGGGCATTCTCATAATCCTTTAGCTCGGTGTAGGCACCTGCCAGATTTTTGTACCGGATGATCAACCTGTACTCATCTTTTGCCTGTTCGGAAATTTTCAGTGATTGCCTGTAATACTCCAGTGCCCGGAAGGGATCTCCGTTGTCAATGTAAAGGTTTCCGATGTTGTTAAGGCAATCTGAAACAGCAGTTTCATCCTCCAGCTTTCTGAAAACTTCAACTGCTTTTTGGTACGCCTCCATCGCTTTTGCAAAATCCCCTGTTTTACGGTGCACATTTCCCAGGTTGTTGTAGCAAATGGCTTCTTCGTAACTCAACCCATTGCCTCTGGCTTTTTCCAGCGCCCTGGTGTAAAACTCAATGGCATCTCTATAGTTTCCGCTTTGTTTCTGAACAATCCCCATCCCGGTGTAACACCAGAACTGACTAGCAATGTCTTTTAATTTCTCATACCTTGAAAGCGAAAAATTGTAATACTCCATTGCCTCTGTGAACTGACTCTGCTCAAGATAAACTTCTGCTATATCAAAATAACTTTCCGCCGCAAGGGCTGTATCACCCATATCCTCGGCTTCCTTCAAAGCGATCTTATACAAATTCAACGCCTTTGCATATTCCATGTTGCTATAAAAAACCAGTCCAAGCCCAAGCCGGGCCTTAATCAACTTTCGCTTTACAGCATCTTTGTAGGCTTTGCTGCCACCTTCCCTAAGGCATTTTTCGGCAGTTTGTATGGCTGTGTTGTATAGCTGAATGGCCGTATCCGCCTCTGTATTTGCAGCTTTTGACAGGTTGGCGGAGATCAGGGCCGTATCCGCCAGCGCTTTAGAATTTTGAGACCATGTTGTGGTGAAAGACAGGAAACCGAATAAAAATAAAAGCTGATATATCAGTCTGAGATGTCTCATAGGCTTTATAAGAATTCCGAAATAAAGGTAAAAAGTTTTTCCTTATATTGTTTATAGATTTTGGTCGGGCGGTATCATTTTGTTGCCGTACCGGATGCTTTCGGTATCGAAGCACTGTCCTGTCAGGTTTCACTGGCGGCAATTGGTCTTGGAACTGCAGTAGCCATGAGGGGTACGATGCTTCACGATCCTGTAAAGAGCTTCCTGGGCGCAATTCTTGACATCAGCCTTTTACAGAATGAAATCGACATGAACAGCCCGACCATCCGGAGGACCATCATCCGGACCTGAATGATCATCTATCTTATCTGGGTTTTAATTATGCTTACCAAAGGGCTAGGGGCGGCTCAAAAGTTGAATAAAGGACCTGTACTGGTTATAGGTATGATCGGGTTTGTGGTTTTCCAATTGATGTTTTTGGTCTTAAACCGGTAGACATTGCTAATGTTAAGCAGAGTTGCAGAGAGAATACAAAGAGTTACCTGGAGGTTTTTTTCAGGGTTAAAGGCTTTGCGGAACTTCAACAGGATTATTTTTCGCGTAGATGTGAAGTCCCCTGATGCCAGCTTGAAGTAATAAATTCCACCGGGAAAATAAGTCCCGTCAAAATTTACTTCATAGTTCCATAAGGAAAAAATATATTGAACTAAAATTGCAGTGTTCAGGAGTTCTTCATCATGTAAAATTCAATCTTTCACACAGCGGCAGCTTGAATAAGATACTGCCTGCTGATTGCCGTTATAAGGATTGGATGGTGAGCATAAGACTGCCACGTGTGTATTTGCGGAGAGAAGTTTTGCTATTCCAGCATAATTTGGATATGGACAATCTGAATCAGAAGAACTCAGCCAGATTTCAAAAAAATTATACTGTGCATAATATTCTATTGCCCCTGTTGAAATTGTTTTGAGGGCGCCGCCTGTAGGCAATGCATCAAAGCCCGAAGCGTTTCTTTTCGGGGCCGACGTAAAACCATCTCCCACCCAATCGTATGGAGATTTGAGTTGAATTGCAAGATCATTGCTATTGGGTATTCCGAAGGATGACATCAGTAATTCCCACTCATAGTTATTGGGCAAATGCCAGCCATCAGGGCAAATTCCCTGTACCGTTGAGACCTGATTTCCGGGACTTACACCTTGTCCTGCAGAAACCGTTGGATAGTCATACAATCTGCCGTAGGTTAACAACTTTGTTGGGTCATCATTAGCTATGAGACTGCCAGGAGCGTCGTACCTCAGATTCTCAGCCATCCACACCTGCTTCCCGATGCACACGGTAGAATATTTTTGACCATCGCGCG
>JAAXUD010000470.1 GCA_013336205.1 Lentimicrobium sp.
GTGCAGGTTGTAAGATAAAAGATAAAAATCAGGAGAGTAACCCAAAACTGTCTGACGAAAAAGAAAGTATCGCCTGGTTGCTGGCCGCAGATGATTTTAAGGGCTGGGCAGTAGAATCATTTTCCGTTAACGGGGAAGATCAACTTAAAAGTATGAAACCCTGCCAGCTCGATAATATCGATTTTTACTACCGCAACCAGATTTACGAATCCCGCGAGGGCAAGAGCCGTTGCGATGATACTGATCCTGAAATAAGATCGAGGGGAAAATGGACGCTCAGTGCCGATTCAACCGCCATTGAAGTAAAGCTTGGCAGTAAGCCTTATTCACTTCAAATTGTTAGCCTGACAAAAAACAGGCTTCATTACCGGTCGGAAGTCAACAACCAAATAACAGAAGTGGTGTTGGTGGCCACGGAAGATAAACCAGTCAATGCTGACAGTCCGGATACAAATCGTTAAGAATCATGAAAACACCTTCAGAATTCAGGGCAGAAGCCCACAAAATGGCTGATTTTATCGCCGATTATTTTGAACAGATTGAAAACTATCCTGTAAAATCTCAGGTAAAACCTGGGGAGATTCTGAATCAATTGCCTTTATTACCGCCGGGATCATCAGAAAGCATGTCAGCTATAATGGCTGATTTTGAAAAGATTATAATGCCAGGTATCACCCACTGGCAAAACCCGAATTTCTTTGCGTTTTTTCCGGCCAATTCAAGCTATCCGAGTGTACTGGCCGAGATGCTTACCGCTGCGCTGGGGCAGCAGGGAATGATCTGGGAAACCTCGCCGGCAGCCGCCGAGCTGGAAGAAAGGGTAATGGAATGGCTGAAAGAAATGTGCGGTTTGCCTGAAAACTGGACCGGAGTTATTCAGGACACCGCCTCTGCCTCTACCCTGGCAGCACTGCTGACTGCCCGCGAAAAAGCGACTAACTTCAGGATAAATGACGACGGGTTTCAAAGCCCTGATAAACTAAGAATTTATTGTTCAACAGAAACCCATTCTTCCATTGAGAAAGCGGTGAAAATTGCAGGTTTCGGCAGAAGAAACCTGGTGAAAATAATAGTAGATAAGGATTTTGCACTAATTCCTGAAGAACTTGAAAAAGCCATATTAAAGGATAAAAATGCTGGATATCTGCCTGTTTGCGTTATCGGGTCAATCGGCACCACCGGCTCAACTGCCGTAGATCCAATAAAGGAAATTGGGGAAATATGCCAAAAACACAATATCTGGTTCCATGTTGATGCCGCATTTTCAGGAACAGCCCTGGTATTGCCTGAGATGAGACATTTTGCTGCAGGACTTGAGCTGGCCGACAGCTATGTGTTTAATCCGCATAAATGGATGTTCACCAACTTTGACTGCTCGGCTTACTTTGTGCGGGATCCGGAGATGCTTATCCGCACCTTTGAAATATTGCCTGAATACCTGAAAACCAAAACGCGCGGACAGGTGAATGACTACCGTGACTGGGGCGTAGCCCTGGGGAGACGGTTCAGAGCACTTAAACTCTGGTTTGTAATCAGAAACTTCGGGGTGGAAGAAATAAAGAATAAAATCAGAAAACATATAGAACTGGCGCGCTGGTTTGCTGATGAAATAGAAAAATCGACTGATTTTGAAATACTGGCTCCTGTTCAGTTCAGCCTTGTCTGCTTCAGGCTGAAACCTTTAAGTGTTAACGATCCGGAACAATTGAATACGATAAACGAACTATTGCTGCATAAACTAAACGCAAGTGGTCTTGTTTATCTGACGCATACTAAGTTGAATGGAATTTATACTTTAAGAATGGTTATTGCCCAGACCCATGTTGAGTTTACCCACGTTAAAAAGGCATGGAAACTAATCCGGGAAATTGCCCGGGAACTATAAAATATCTGGTTCAAATGCCTGAAGTTTTCGAATTAAAAAACTTCTTATACTTTAGACCTGTCTGCATGGTCGCCCAAGCAATCAGGCTGGCTTTAAACTTTTTAATTTAGACTTGATTTTATGAAAGAGCAATGGAATGAGCGTTATGCCGCTTCGGAATATATATACGGGATCAGCCCGAACCGTTGGTTCGCTGAAAAAATAGCCTCACTAAAACCCGGCCGGCTTCTCTTACCCGCTGAAGGTGAAGGGCGAAATGCCGTTTATGCGGCAAAAGAAGGATGGGAGGTTAATGCCTTTGACCAGAGTGAAGAAGGTAAGAAGAAAGCATTGAAGCTGGCATCGGAACAAAAGGTTTCCATCAGTTACAACCTGGGAGATCTTACTGAATTTGAACCACCACACAATGATTACGATGCAGTAGCGCTTATATTTGTACACATGCCCGTTGAAATCAGGCAAACTGTTCACCGGAAGCTGATTGAAAAATTAAAGCCAGGCGGTTATCTGATCCTTGAAGCATTTACAAAGAAACAACTGCAAAATACCAGCGGAGGCCCACGTAATGAATCTCTGCTTTACGAGCATAGTTTTATAGCCGATGATTTTAAAGCACTGAATTTTATTGAATTTGAAGAAACGACCACCTCGCTTGATGAAGGGCCCTTACACCAGGGCGAGGCATTTGTAATCAGGCTATTGGCTCAGAAATCTGTAAAATAATCTACACTATGAACACGAAATTGCAATCAGGACTCTTGTTTACAATAATTATACTTTCATTTCTTCTTATCAGCAATCAGGTTGTTGGCGGGAGGCCTCCAAAAGAAGAACGGCTGATACAAAAAGCAGCCAGGATTCACGAAAAAGCCTTCACCATCGATTCGCACAATGATACACCGATGTGGTTTAATGATACAGCCTATAATTTCGGAGCAAATCACGCCGGAATGCGGCCGCGTAACAGGGTCGACATACCGCGCATGGAACAGGGCGGACTGGATGCCGCCTTTTTTGCCGTGTTTGTTGGCCAGGGAGAACGCAATCTGAAAGGGAACGAAAAAGCATTGAAGCAGGCATTGAATACCTTTGAAGCCATTCATAACACAGTAAAGCAAAACAGCAGTAAAGCTGACCTTGCATTTTCGGCTGCAGATGCCGGCATTATTGAAAAGCAAGGAAAAAGGGCTATTTACATTGGACTTGAAAATGGTTATCCGATCGGAAATGACCTGAACAATGTAGCGCGGTTCTATAAGCTTGGAGCCAGGTATATCACGCTATGCCACACCAAAAACAACGATATCTGCGATTCATCAACCGATTCTACCGAGCACAACGGTGTTTCAGCATTTGGCAAACAGCTTATTACAGAAATGAACCACCTTGGAATGATGATAGATGTATCGCATATTTCTGACAAATCATTCAGCGATGTTATTCAAATAAGCAAAACACCCGTAATTGCCTCACATTCCTGCGCCAGGGCTTTGTGCGACAATCCGAGAAACCTTAACGATGATTTACTTGCAGCATTGGCTGAAAACGGAGGTGTAATACAAATGTGTATTCTG
>JAAXUD010000071.1 GCA_013336205.1 Lentimicrobium sp.
AGCCGGAGCAGAACCCGCGGCTGCTGAAACATTCTATATGGAAGTCAGTGATTTTGGCCGTGAAATTTCCATGCTGGCCATTATTATTGACAATACGATGAAGAAATTGACTACGATTAAGAAATCAATGGTTCAGGTTCCGGGAATGCCTGGCGAGCTCGATTCCCGCTTATCTCAACTCAACATTGAACTGCTTGGAATAACCGAGAAATTGAATGGAAATGTTACCAAAGCTGAAATCGGTGAAAAAAATAATCCAACAATAAACGAATATTACTATAAAGCCATGTCGGGTATGAGGTATTCAACTTATGGGCCGACTGAGACTCACAGGCAATGCCTGCAAATTGCAAAAGAAGAATATGCTGCATTAAAGCAACAATTGGATCAGCTGCTTGGCACAAGAATTCCTGATTTTGAAAAGGATTACCTCGAAGCAGGCGGCCCCTGGATAGAAGGAATGAGGGTGCCTTAAAGGGGTAATTGCTTTGATCAGATTGGTCTGATGCGGATGCAGTTGAAAAGAGAAGTAAGCTACCTTACTTCTCTTTTTACAAATAGTCTGGTGACAGGTGGATCTCCGATCCATTCAACAACCCATCAAGGTTGAATTGAGGTTGGAATTTCTATTTTGTGACTTAACCTTCATTTTTAAAGTGTACACAGAAGAGCGCGCCGTGATAAAGAGAATATTTCGTTTCTTGCCACCAAAGCATACATTCGACTGGTTTTCAGGTACTTCTATTTCTGCAGTTAACTCCCCTTAGGGTGAATAAACCCAGGCTTTTCCGGAAGTGAGGTACACATTGCCTTTATGGTCGATGGTCATTCCATCAGAGCCCTTAGGCGCGAAAAAGGTTTTACCGGCCAGTGTGCCATCATTCCGGATACTGTATTTCCAGATCTTATTATCCTCAATGTCGGCCACATAAAGTGTTTTCCCATCGGGCGTGCCTATTAGTTCATTGGGTTGAACATAATCATTGATTACACGCTTTATTTCCCCGGTAGTTGCCAGGTAATATACCCCGCGTGTTTCCTGTTCCTGGCTTCATACTTTATCCCACCAGTTTCGGTGGCAATAGGGGTCGGTAAAGTATATTCCGCCATTGGGTGCAATCCGCAAATCGTATGCACATTCACATTAACAGCAGTGCTGCTGATAGTAATGATATGAAAATTGCTATTAATACCTTACTCCATAGCTGCTGGAATAAGCCAGGGGTTTTCTATATGTCTTTCAGGAAATATCCGGCCTTCTTTATTTTCGTTTGAATAAATTTGCAATTGTCTTGCCCAGATCATCAAGTTTTTCAATTGATTCCAGTACAGAAGGATTTTTCAGATCCATATTTGAGGAGTCGGTTACACCAGCCTGTATCGGGTATACTAAAATGAAATTAGTTGCCTGGAAATATTTATTTAAGTAGGCCGGAATTTTGATCATATTGTTGTGATAGGAAGGTCTGTCTTTTCTGCTAAGCACCAATATTAAATTGTCGTTTGCTTTAACATCTCTTGAAATTATCAGAAAGTCATTCCAATCGTCAAACTCAGTAAATTCTGACTCTATCGGATGCTTTGTGTTTATGTCTTTTATACAATCCAAAGTTTGCTTGCTTGAATAGAAAACAAGTTTAGCTCCGGTATTTCTTGCAATGTTCCAAACCTTAACTAACCAAAACGGAAATCCGATTTCCTTTTCGGCCCGATCGGGAACAAAAACCAGGTGTCTTTTTATTGTTGACAGAGGCTGAGAAGGCTTATATATTAAAGTTGTTGTGTTACACTTAGTCAGAATGCCTTCGGTTAAATTACCTAAAAAATTGTCTGATATTCCTTTCTTATGGTGAAGTCCAAGTATCAGGTCAGTTATTTTATGTTCCATCACTACGCTCGTAATTCCATTTACAGTATTCAGGTCGTATCTCAGGAGTTTGTGTAAACGGGTGTCAACCGCAGAAGCGGTGATAACTGCTTTTTCAAGAATATTCCTTGCTGCTTTATCCTCATTTATGTCTGAATTCTGATGATCTATTACAGTGAGTGCAAAAAGGCCGCTTTTATTATTTCTTGATTTGACTGTGAGGGATAGATTTATTAGTTCTTCTGCTGTTTCAAAGTTGTTAATAGGGACCAATATATTCTCCTGGTTTTCTTCATCCGGGTCGCCGGTATCTGAAACCTCTGATAATGCTATATTTTGAGCGCCTTTTTGAGTAATAAAGGACGCAATGGTGCAAGTAACCAATATCATTAAAATTGTACCATTCAATACACTTTCATTTAATAATCTGACAGGTTCTATTACCTTTCCGACCAATGCAGCGCTTTCTATAGCTCCTTTGTTTAAGATAATGTTGTAACCAACCAGGACAGCAGCAAGTGTAGCGGCTGCCTGTGAATTACTTAAACCAAATATCAATCTTCGTTCATCCGCTGAAAATCTGAAAGTTTTTTGAGCAAGCCAGGCTGCTGCATATTTAGCTACGGTTGCTATTACTATCATCGCAGCAGCAACTTTCAGGGTTTCAATCCCTTTAAAGAATACTCTGTAATCGATAAGCATACCAACGCCTATTAAGAAGAACGGAATGAACAATGCGTTGCCGACAAATTCAACTCTGTTCATAAGTGGCGAAGTGTGCGGGATTAAACGGTTGAGTGCCAGCCCTGCAAGAAAAGCCCCGATAATGGCTTCGATACCTGCTGCTTCAGCTAAAAATGCGCCAAGAAAAACCATGGCCAATACAAAAATGTATTGAGAGATATTGTCATCAAAGCGCTTAAAAAACCATCTGCCAATTATTGGAAACAGAAGTAACACAACAAGTCCGAAGACTATTACTGAAACTGAAATTCTTAACCAGAAAGCACTGTTTGCTTCACCTTCAGCCATGCCTGCAATTGCGGCCAAAACCAAAAGGGCAAGTGTGTCTGTAATCATTGTCCCCCCGACAGTAATGTTTACAGCCCGGTTTTTTGTTACCCCAAATTTGCTGACAATCGGGTAGGTAATCAATGTGTGGGAAGCAAACATACTGGCAAGTAAAACGGAAGTCATCAACGAAAAATTGAGAACATACAAGCCCGCAAATGTTCCCATTGTCATCGGAATGATGAAAGTGTAAAGTCCGAATACTATACTTTTTTTACTGTTTTTTTTGAAGTCGGCAAGGTCAATTTCGAGGCCTGCCAAAAACATTATATAGAGAAGTCCAACGGTACCAAAGAGAATTATACTGCTGTCACGAAGCATTAAATTGAACCCATTCGGACCAATGATAGCCCCTGCCATAATCAGCCCGATTAAGTGGGGAATTTTTAGTTTATTGAGGATAATTGGTGCGAAAAGAATGATAAACAGTATTAAAGCAAAAAGTAATACCGGGTTTTTTAAAGGAAAAGTCAGTTGAACTAAACTTAGCAGAATCATCATCTGAGATTTAAGTTATTTCTGTTATTGCAACTAATGTTTTATTCCTAAGCCTTTTTCAGAATAAGAATATACATTGGAATTCTCGTAAATGTTTTGTTCTCCACTGTTAGCTTTGGCAAAATACCGGGAGTTTGCATAATTATGCTGCTCTGATAACCTTATGCACACTATGTAAAAAATAAAAATACAGTTTTTTTTAATTGTATCGGCCGGTTAAATTAATTGAACCCGTGAAATAGGTCCTCTCTTGACTGGATAACGCAGGAATTTTAAAGCAAATACAAACTACCAGGTATTAAGGATATGGGAGTGAAAAAGTTCAATTTGTAAAGCTGATTCCGGTTGTTTTCCTGATAATGTGTTCGTGATATACAATGGTTTATGCGTAAGTCCTTCCTTTTATCAATTTGCCGGTAATTTTAAGAATCACGCGATGACCCCGCCACCGTGGGGCAAGCTGCAAAGACCCCGCAATAGTGTGCGGGGCAGGCAGCAATGTATTAATTACGAATGATTTATAATCTCAAAACGAATTTACACAATGCATTGAAAATCAGTGATTTAAAAATTTTTACGGGGTGTTGTTATAAAAGAACCGGGAAATAAAGAATGCCTCAGATTCAGAAAGTAATATGAACTGAATACCAATCAGCCGGTTGCAAGGCTGGTGAAATGCCAGGTGAAAAATGAAGCAATCAGGAAAATCAAAGTTCTTTCATCTTATTGGATTTCTTCCTTCCTGATCGCATGGGACACCCGGTTTTTTTTCTGAAGTTTATTAAGCGGGTGTTTCCTCTTTTATTGAAAATGCTTTTGAATTAATACGAGTAATTCGGTTATGTTAATCGGTTTTTTAATATAATCGTTGCATCCGGCTTCAATTGCCTTTTCCCGGTCACCCGGCAATCCGAAAGCAGTTTGTGCAATAATGACAATTTCTTTATTGAATTGCCTGATTTGTTTTGTTGCTTCGTAGCCGTTCAATCCGGGCATTTGAATATCCATGAGGATTAAGTCAAGATCAGGATTATTGTGGCAAACTTCAACAGCCTCAGTACCGGTCCTAACTTTTGCAACTTCTTTGCTTATCTCTTTCACTATTATTGAAATCAGCATTTCAGATACTTCATCGTCCTCGGCGATCAGTATTTTCAGTCCGGGTAATTCAGGCGCAATATAATTCTCCGCTATATCAGAAAGCAAATCCTTCTGAATCGCTTTTTTAACCTGCACGGCCTTGTATGGCAGCGTAAAGTAAAAAGTAGAGCCTGTTTCCCCGGGGTCAGCTTCGGGATCACTTTCAACCCATATTCTCCCGTTCAGCATTTCAACATATGCTTTTGAGATTGACAAACCTAATCCTGCGCCCTGCCGGGCCATTTTATCTTCAATATCAGCCTGTACAAATCTTTCAAAAATTGCTTCCTGTCTCTCTTTTTGAATTCCTATTCCAGTGTCTTTTACAAAGAATTCAAGGAAATCGTCCTTTTTTGTATAACCAAATTCTATAGTACCATAGTGACTGTATTTTATTGCATTTTTTACGAGATTGATTAAAATGGCATAAGTCTTTTCTTGATCAGTAAAAATAATGGATTCTTCTGACGGCAAGTGATTTCTAAAGGAGAGTATCATTCC
The DNA here is from genome assembly GCA_013336205.1 of Lentimicrobium sp. Lineage (GTDB taxonomy): Bacteria > Bacteroidota > Bacteroidia > Bacteroidales > Lentimicrobiaceae > Lentimicrobium. Next base: position 5,078 of record JAAXUD010000071.1, read on the forward strand.
CTTGTCTTCCACTTCTGGTTTGAAGAAGGTATAAATGTATTCGATTAACTCGTTGATATTTGATTCTTTGATGTTAAGATTCATCAGACCAGCCTCTATTTTTGATATGTCGACTATATCGTTGATGATGTTGAGCATGCGGGCGCCGCTTTTTTCAATAACATGAATATAAGCTTGTTGCTGATCGCCGGTTAGTTCAGGATTTTTAAGCAATTCAGAAAAGCCTAAAATGCCATTCATCGGTGTGCGTATTTCATGACTCATATTTGCGAGAAAGGCTGATTTCAGGCGGTCACTTTCTTCGGCTTTTTCTTTGGCTTTTTTCAATTCATTGGTGCGCTCTTCTATCGTTTTTTCGAGGTTTTTGTTAATGTATTCAACCAGTGATTTTTCGTTGTCAAGTTCCTGGTTCAGAAAAAAGTTCCGACGCGCATAATATTCAATGTTATAAGCGGCAAACATGCCTATTATATTCGCACTGATAAAAAAGAAATTCGTATTGATAATCATTATGTTGGGGGAATGCGCATAAAATATTACGCCCAGATTGTAAATCAGCAATGTAATCCAACCTGCCAGTGAAGCTAAGAAAAAGCGGAGTTTAATAAAAAAATAGGCTGCCGAAAAGATCAGCATCATCCCGGCATAATAAACATAGTTTTCAGGCACAAGCATAATCATAATGCTAATGCCGGTTCCTCCTGCTATAGTGCTGATGAACAACAAGCCCTGCCAGATCTTTTGAAATATACCGGTAAAGGATAAGAGGAATACTACCGATAGTAAAGGAATAACAAAAAAGTATCGTATTATATGGAAAACTTTGGCATACTCCGGAAACATAATTGAATCGAGGTATCCAAATATGCCATAAAGGAATGCCACTAAAACAAACGAAATTCTAAACTGAACCAGGGAGTCAGAAAAGTATTTCTCCATGAACAGATTTTCTTCCTTTTCAGGAAAGGCCAGCGTTATTTTATTGTAGATCATTATTCAGCTTATCATCATTTGTAGGTGTAGTCAAAGGGTTGTCTGATCTGGCAGTTGGCATTGGTTATAATATTCTTGCACGCCATTAAAAAATTAAATGTACAACTTTATTTCAGAACGTTTATTTCAGAACGAATAATTTGGCGTGATTAATCACCGGAAGATACGAACCCTGTTGTATGCTTAAAGCGGAATCATTGAAGCAGCAATGATGTGGCATGCCAGGCCAATCAGCACGAAAATGTGAAACACCGAATGAACAAACTCATGTTTTGCAAGTGCATAGAAGAACGAACCGGCAATATAAAATACGCCGCCTGCTCCCAGCCAATACAAAACCGGAAGGCAATCTTCTGCCAAAGCTACATCTATCAATGGTTTGATAGCGATTAATACAATCATGCCCATAAGCACATAGGATATTGTTTTGAGATGGCTGTTTGCTTTAATTGTACCAAAATTATAGCCGATGCCTATCAGGGCTGCCAGCCAAATCAGCGCAAAAAGCCCCCAACCCCACATACCTTCATTTCGCAACAATACCAGGGTGAAAGGTGAATAAGTAGATGCGATCAATACATAAATATTCGCATGATCGAAATGACGTAAAAAAGCCTTTCGTTTTGGTTCCTGCACATAGTGATAAATGGTTGACGAAAGCATACAGGCCAGCATTCCAAATCCGAAAATTGAAAACGCAACAATTGCCCACCCATTATCAGCCATTACAGACCTTTGTAAAAATACGATTGTCGCAACCACAGCCATTAGCACTCCGAAGGCATGAGACAGGTAATTTACTTTTTCTTCACGACTGGTATAAATTTTTAAGTTTTGCATAAGTGTATCTCACCCGGGAAATTCATGGTTCAAATTGAGCCAAAGTTATAAATTGTTTTGTGGCACAGCAACTTTTACTGCTTTGGCTCTGACATTTGCTTCATCAACGGTTGCCTGTAAAATAAGAGAATGAAGCCACAATCCAGGGCAATTCAGTTTTAATCACTTAATATCGAAAGGTTTCACTTTCCATATCTTTTCACAATAGTCCCTGATTGATCGGTCTGAAGAAAATTTGCCCATCCTGGCTACATTCAGAATCGCTTTCCTGTCCCATTCACCGGGGGTTTTCCAGGTGTCAGCAACCTGGTCCTGACAGGCCACATACAATGAATAGTCAGCCATCAGCATAAACGGATCGTGCCACAACAAGTTGTCGGTGATGGGCTTAAACAGATTGCGGTCGCCTTTTGAAAATAAGCCTGAATTGATCATGTTTATCACTTCGCGCAACTCATCGTTATTTTCGTAAATGTGATGTGGATTATAGTTATGCTGTCTGGCTTCTTCGACCTGGGCGGCAGTGAGTCCAAAAAGGAAGAAATTATCTTCGCCCACTTCTTCTCTGATTTCTACATTAGCTCCATCAAGGGTGCCAATGGTGAGGGCGCCATTCATGGAAAACTTCATGTTGCCGGTTCCACTGGCTTCTTTACCTGCTGTTGATATCTGTTCTGAAAGGTCGGCAGCCGGATAAATGGGCTGTGCATTGGTTACGTTGAAATCAGGAAAAAAAACCACTTTTAACCGGTCTTTTACCTCAGGGTCGTTGTTGACCACATCTCCCACCGAATTAATCAGTTTGATAATTAGTTTGGCTGTGTCATATCCCGGGGCTGCCTTTCCGCCAAAAATAAATGTGTGGGGAACAACATCCGCACCCGGGTTTTGCTTAATACGCAGGTACCGTGTAACGATATTCAATACATTCAGGTGTTGACGTTTGTATTCATGAATGCGCTTTACCTGTATATCGAACATGGAAGAAGGATCAACAACAATGTCGGTCCTTTCTTTAATTAGTTTTGCGAGGTGGTTTTTATTCTCCAGTTTAACATTTCTGAATTGTTCTTTGAAAGCAGCATCGCCGGCAAAAGGTTCCAGTTTGCGCAATTCCTCAAGTTTTCCGGGCCATTTATCACCAATTGAATCTGTAATAAGCCTGCTTAATCCAGGATTACTCAATACAACAAAGCGTCGTGGTGTCACTCCGTTGGTAATATTAAGGAAACGTTGCGGGTACATTTCTACCCAGTCAGGCAATACCTGTTGCTTAAGAAGTTCAGTATGCAGTGCTGCTACACCGTTAATTGCGCAGCTGCCCACACAGGCAAGGTTGGCCATCCGGATATATTTTTCCCCGGTCTCATCAATCAAAGACATTCGTGATAGTTTGCCTTCATCACCCGGAAACTGTTTACTTACTTCCTTTAAAAAGCGGTAATTAATTTCATAGATAATCTCAAGCACCCGTGGCATCAGGTAAGCGAAAAGTCCTACCGGCCATTTCTCAAGGGCTTCAGGAAGCAGGGTGTGATTCGTATAACTGAATGTTTTGCAGGTAGTTTTCCATGCAGTGTCCCAATTAATTTTATAATCATCAATGAGAATGCGCATAAGCTCAGCTACTGACACTGAAGGATGCGTATCGTTCAGTTGAATGGCCCATCTTTTATAAAATTCCTGTGGCTTGTTATTGCTTTTCAGATGTATTTTCATCATGTCCTGCAGCGAGCATGAAACAAAGAAGTACTGCTGTTTGAGCCTCAGCTTTTTTCCTTCGAGCATCTCGTCATTAGGGTACAATACTTTACTGAGATTTTCCGACTTCACCTTATTGTCAACCGCCTTATAATAATCGCCCTGATTGAATGATGAAAAGTCAAATGATTCTTCGGCTTCAGATTTCCACAAGCGAAGGAAATTACAGGAGGAAACCCTGTATCCCATTACAGGTGTATCGTAGGGTATTCCCATTACCGTATAGGCAGGTTTCCACCGGATGCAGGTGCTGCCTTCAGCGTCCAGGTATGGCTCAGTGTGACCGCCGAAACTGACATTCACCGAAAGCTCGGGTCTGGCGCTCTCCCATGGATTCCCTTTTCGCAGCCATTTGTCGGTTTTTTCAACCTGCCAGCCATCACGGATATCCTGATCGAAGATACCGAACTCATAGCGTATTCCATAGCCAATGGCAGGTATTTGCTGTGAGGCCATCGAATCGATATAACAGGCAGCTAAACGCCCCAGGCCGCCATTGCCAAGTCCGGGCTCTTCTTCCTGGGCCATAATCTCTTCGAGATTAAAACCAAGTTCTTCAACAGCCTGCTTCATCTCATCAAAAATATTCAATGCAATAAGGTTTGCACCTAACTGTGGTCCCAAAAGAAACTCAGCAGACAGATAACTGACCAGCCGTACTTCATTTTCAAATACTGAATTCATTGTTCTGTGTTCCCATTGTTTGAGCCTGTCGCGTATGGCAAATGATACTGCCATGTACAAGTCATTGAGGGACGTATTCTCAATGTTTCTG
>JAAXUD010000471.1 GCA_013336205.1 Lentimicrobium sp.
TTTTTGAAAAGTTTAGTTTTCACAAATAAAACAGTAAACGTAGTAACACTCGGTTGTGCCAAAAATCTGGTAGACTCTGAAGTTATGCTGCGGCAGCTTAAAGCAGCCGGACTTGAAACATCACACGACAGTTCGGCTGATGCTGAAGTCGTTATCATAAATACCTGCGGTTTTATAAATGATGCCAAAGAAGAATCGGTAAATACTATTCTTCATTGGGTAAATGCAAAAAAAGAAGAACGCATTGAGAAACTTTATGTGATGGGATGCCTTTCACAGCGTTACCGGGAAGAGCTAAGCAAAGAAATACCTGAAGTAGATGGCTTTTATGGCGTCAATGATCTTAATGCCATTCTGACTGCGTTGAATGCTCCTTTTCGTGAAGACTTGCTGGGAGAAAGACAGATTACCACACTGCCCCATTTTGCTTATCTCAAAATTTCTGAAGGTTGTGACCGGAAATGCTCTTTTTGTGCAATTCCGGGTATAAGAGGTAAGAATATATCAAAGCCGGTTGAAGATATCGTTAAAGAGGCCCGGTTCCTGGCTGATTCAGGCGTTAAGGAAATTCTGCTGATCGCCCAGGACCTGACTTATTACGGGGTTGATCTTTATGGTAAAAGACAACTGGCACAATTGCTTGATAAACTGGTTGAGGTGGAGGGCATTGAATGGATCAGGCTGCATTACGCCTATCCTGCAGGATTTCCTGTTGGCGTACTTGAAGCTGTCAGAAAACACCCGAAAATCTGCCGTTATCTCGATATTCCGCTTCAGCACATCAGCAGCAGGATTCTGAAATCCATGAACCGGGGGCTGGATTCAGCAGGAACCAGGAAACTGATTGAAACAATCAGGGAACGGGTGCCTGGAATCGCTATCCGAACCAGTTTTATAGTTGGTTATCCGGGTGAAACAACCGCTGAATTTAATGAACTGAAAAAGTTCGTTAAAGATTCGGGCTTTGAACGAATGGGCGTATTTACTTATTCACATGAAGAAAACACCCCTGCCGCTAGACTTGTTGATGATATCAGACCAGCTGTAAAGGCCAGAAGAGCGGAAGAATTAATGCTATTGCAGCAGGAGATCTCGATGAAGAGAAACTCATCCCTGATTGGATCCGAAATGCAGGTGATGATTGACAGGCTTGAAGAAGGTACCTGGATAGGCCGGACAGAATTTGATTCTCCTGAAGTTGATAATGAGGTAATTATAACCTGTGATCCTCAACAATTATCACCCGGGCAATTGATAAATGTCAAAATAACCGGGGCTGATCTTTATGATCTGAAGGCTACGTATCCCTGAAAAAGTTTCTATTTGCATTGTACTCTTCCTAAATTTGCAATAAAAAAAATGCTGATTATGAAAAAGCAATTGTTTTTATGGTTGATGGGTTGCATTTTTGCTGTTTCTGTTTTTGCTCAACAAGATACTAAACCCAATAAAGTCGATGATAAAGGATTGAAGCAGGGTCTTTGGCTGGAAAAATCAGGCGTTACCTATAGTGAAGGTAATTACCTGAATAACCTTAAGGATGGGCTTTGGCTTACACATGCAGTTGAGAATGACATGCTGATACAGGTTGAAAACTATAAGCAAGGAATAAAGAATGGAATTTTTGTAGAAATTTCAAAACAGGGCAACCTGGTATCTGAGCAATACTTTACCAACAATATCCCTGATGGCCCTCACCGGATTTACGGACCAGGCGGATCTCCATTAGCTGTGAATAATTACAGAGAAGGTCAACTGCATGGTATACAAGTTGTTTACTATGAAAATCTGAGAAAAAAATCAGAAGAATCGAATTATGTCAATGGAGTTAAAGATGGGCTGTCAAGATGGTATAATACTGAAGGAAACATTTTAGTGGAATATAATTATGTGAATGGTTTGCTGGAGGGAGAACAAAAGTCATTTTATAGCAATAAAAATATCCGGACCTCTGAAATTTATAAAAACAATCAGAATGAAGGAGCCTATCTTGAATACCATGAGAATGGCAGTGTAAAAGTTACAGGAGAGTATAAAGCAGGCTTAAAGGACGGAAAGTGGATTGAATACGATGAAAATGGTAAAATCATAAAGACAAGTGTTTTTGCCAAAGGAACAGAAAAATAAGCAAAACCCTGGTATGCAGAAAATTAAGAATCCATTCGTTAAACGGGATGGTTATAATTGCTTTGGATGTTCACCTGATAACCCAATCGGACTAAAACTACAGTTTGAGGAAGAGGGAGAGTTTCTGGTGGCTCATTGGTTGCCCGAACAGCAATTTCAGGGCTGGAATAACACACTTCACGGAGGTATTCAAACAACCTTACTTGATGAATTAGCCAGTTGGCTGGTTTTTGTTAAACTAAAGACTTCCGGCGTAACTTCCCGAATGGAAGTGAAACTGAGAAAACCAGTGCCTACGAACAAGGGATCTCTCTTCCTGAAAGGAAAACTGAGAGAAATGAATCGCAATATTGCGGTTATCGATACCTGGCTTTATAATCATGATATGGTCTTGTGTACTGAAGCAGTGATGCACTATTATACATTTCCTCAGGATATTGCGAAGGAGAAATACTGGTATCCCGGAAGTGAGGCATTTGTCTCTGCGCCAGAAGATTAGTGTCAATTCTCAGCAGGCAGGTTTATTTTTCTGCCAGTTCATTTGTTACTTCAAATATGTCCATTAGTTCGCTCAGAATCATAGCTGTAGCTCCCCAGATAAAATATTTTTCATAATAATAACCGGGCACTTTGACAGATTGCCCGTTTTTATACAATATTTCTCCATCTCCATAATAATCAGGATTAAGAAAATGTTTGAGCGGAACAGTAAATATCTCCGCGACTTCAAAATTATCCGGGATGAAATCAGGCTTAATATGAGTTTTAGCTACCACCGGACATATAATATAATTACTTGGAGGTACAAAAAGATTGCTAAGTTTACCAATGATCCGGATTGAATCTCTTTTAATGCCAACCTCTTCTTCAGCTTCACGCAGGGCAGTATCAATCAGGTCTGTATCCGTTTCTTCTGACTTGCCTCCCGGGAAAGCAATCTGTCCGCTGTGTACGCCATCATATTCTACCCGTTTGATAAAAGCTGTATTGATTTCTCCGGATTCATCAGGAAATAATAATATCAAAACACTGCTCTTACGGGCAAACTCAGGACCTTTACTGTCATTGATAAGCCTGTCGCGGTGAGCAGGTGCCATCCTTGAATGTGCAACAGGTCCCGGAAGCTCCTTTGTCAGGGCATGTTCTATCTTTATTAGCTGTGAACTAAAATTATTAACCGGTATTTTCATTAAAAGTTACAATAAATGCAAGGCACAAAATTGGTAAAATAAATGTCAGGATATGAAAACAGTTGAAATTTTTCGTAATTTTATAAAATCAAAATTTAGCAGATTAAACAAGCAATCATTGGAATGGTTAAAG
>JAAXUD010000472.1 GCA_013336205.1 Lentimicrobium sp.
CCAGCGATACACCATCGGTGCTGCTGAGCAGGGCAAACTGAAGTTCAGGATAATAGAAGAACTCGTCAATAACCTTCATGGCAGGGGTAAGCAATACTACTGTTCCTTCTTCGTTGGTGTAAGTCGGGAATGACTCCATCGTAACAAATGCTGAAGGAGAAGGGCAGAAATACTCTGATTGAACAATTTGTGCATCAGCGGTAAGCAAAAGGTACTCACCCGGGAACATAAGACGGCCATCCGGCGCTGTTTCTTTTACCGACTCCAGCTCACCGGTAGTTGCATCGCGGCTGGCCAGCCATAAGTCTTTTAAATCTATTACTTTTTCTGAACGATTATAAATTTCGACAAAATCGGTTCCATTTACGCGGGAATCATAAAGTACTTCGTTGATCACAATGTCAAGTGAATCTATCGGCGAAGGAACCGCGAACCGGGAAGTCAGGGTAGTGTTGGTGATATTGCCGGCGCAATCTGAAAATCCAGCTTCAAGCGATAAGGTATAAACAGTGCCATTGTTGATTATTCCGCCAAAAATAAGACTCACCGAGCGGTAATCAGGCGCCTGGAGACTCAGCCCGATTGGACTGCCCAATCCCTGGTCAACTGAATAATGTGCCGGGTTACTGATGCTGGTGCTGTCCATTTGCTCGCTGAAAAATACGCGTACAATTGATTCTCCGGTAATGCTGATTTTTTCAATGGAAGGAATTGTATTATCCTGATTGGGCGCGTTTACCGAATTCACATCACCCGGACTTCCGCCCAGCGGATTATTCGAGGCTCTCCAGTTTTCAGATTCTCCGCATGGATTTGCCGGATCAATCTGCTCAAGCGACCAGCCGCCATTCTGTTTGATATTATCGAGATACCAGCTGTCTTTATAGGATACAGTGTGAATAATAGAGCCATTCGGATCGCGCAAAGCAAGTGTTGTTCCCGAATTTACTATGCTCAGGCTTGAAAATGCCATAACCTGACCAAATGGAAGCAGCGAGGATGCTGCATCATCGCTGGCTAAGATTAAATATCCCTGTGGCTCTATAACTGCGCGGGTCAGAATTTTTTTTGTAGTGCCAAGGCTGAGTACCCAGTTTTCAAGTTGTACAGGGAATTCGCTCCTGTTGTATAATTCAAGGTATTCAAATGCCGGCAATCCAACGGCTGGATCAGGGTCGGCCATTATTTCGTTAATGACAATGTCAAAAGACTGAATATTGTATACAACAAACGACTGTGTGGCGGTTTCCATGATATTACCGGCAAAATCGGCCACATCCCTCACGGTAATGTTATAAAGAATGCCCGGGGTGATGGCCTGGGAGAAAAGCAGGATTACAGTTGAAGTAGAAACAGCATCGCGACTGGCTACAATCGGGTAGCCGAGGCCCTGATCAACACTGTAATTTTCAGTATTTGAGGCCGATATCTCATCAACCGGCTCACTGAAAACAAGGCTGACCTGGCTGTCCCCGGTAACTTCGGCAGATACCAGTTGCGGTTTTACATCATCATTAATTGCCGGGCCTGCATAAATATTATCGAAATAAAACCTGGTTGAATTGCTTGAAGTGTATTTGCACAAAACACCAAAATAGTTGTATGTTTCCCAGGTAGTATCTTCTCCTGTTGCCTGCAGCTGAAAATCTTCGCCTCCTGCCGGATCTGCATAAATACTCCAGATTCCGGCCGATGACCTTTCTACCCTGATGTTAATTGTGAAAGAAACCGCCAGTAAACCATCGGTACCTCTGCATACCAGATAGGTAGCGGTACCGCTTTGTCTGTATAGCTCAATCGCATCGGCAGAACCGGATTCTCCCAGTTTAAGATAATATCCATTGAGTGGTTCTGCCAAATTTGATTGGTCGGCAACCAGGTAGATGCGTGAATTGTTGTTATCGGAAGGGCTAAACGCAAGTTTTATCCATGTTCTCCATTCGGTCAATCCACTGGTATTTAGCGGTGTTGATAGGTAGGAAGTGCTTTCGCCCGAACTATTCAGTTGTAATTGAAAATCAGGATTGACGATAAACTGTGAGTCGGTTCCGATCCAGGACGGGTCTTCGGTAAAATTGCCATCCTGAAAGTCGTCAACCAGCTGAGCTATTACTAATTGCGGAATTAATAGTAATAATAATGCTATGTATTTCATAAAGGATAATTAAATGGCTAAGATAGCTAATTATGTTTTCACAATGTTTCCGGAAATATTTTTCATTTATTTGAAGTCGGGGTGTCTTACTGAAGAATCACCTTTCTTTTGGAATAAGCGATTTTTGTTTCCGAATCGCTCAATTCGGGTATCAGGAATAATCGTATTTTTGCACCCTGAAATTTCGCGAACATATAAGAATAGTTGCAGCACAACGTTCTTAAGGAGTTTGCGCGAAAATTGTAACGGTACGTTCTGAATAATATATCCGGGCATATGAAAATAGCGTTGGTTGGTGCCACTGGTTTGGTTGGCAGTGTAATGATTCAGGTGCTGGAAGAAGGGAAATACATTCCTCTTACTTCTATAAGTGCTTTTATTCCGGTTGCCTCTGAAAAATCGGTGGGTAAGGAAGTTTCGTTTAACAACAGAAAATATAAAATTGTTTCAGTTGCCGAAGCCATCAAAATGAAACCGGATGTGGCTTTGTTTTCAGCCGGTGGCGAAGCTTCCCGCGAGTTTGCCCCTTTGTTCGCAGCGGCAGGATGTATCGTAATTGACAATTCCTCTGCCTGGCGCATGGATAAGGATGTGCCCCTGGTGGTTCCCGAAGTAAATGGCCATGTGTTAACAGGGCGTCATAAAATTATTGCCAATCCGAACTGTTCAACGGTACAACTGGTGGCTGCGCTGGCTCCGCTTCATCGGAAATACAATATACAACGATTGGTAATCTCAACTTACCAGAGTGTAACCGGTACCGGAGTTAAGGCTGTTCAGCAACTTAACAATGAGCGGAATGGAATAACCGGAAGCAGGGTTTATCCACATCCCATAGACCTTAATATTTTTCCTCATGGAGGAACCTTTCTGCCTGATGGTTATACCACCGAGGAGCAGAAGCTTGTGGATGAAACCCGAAAAATTATGCAGGCTCCCGAAATCCGGGTTACCGCAACAGTTGTAAGAGTTCCTGTTTTTGGAGGCCATTCTGAATCGGTCAATATTGAGTTCGAAAAGCCATTTGAACTGGATGAGGTGAATAAAATAATCTCTACATCAAAAGGAATTGTACTCCAGGACGATGTTGACAAGGCCGTTTACCCTATGCCCAAATATGCCGAAGGGCGTGATGAGGTTTTTGTAGGCCGGGTGCGGCGCGATAAAACTTTACCGAATGGATTAAATATGTGGATAGTATCAGATAACCTTCGTAAAGGGGCTGCCACCAATGCAATTCAAATTGCGGCATTGCTCGTAAAGAATGAAATTCTAAAAGAGGAATAAAC
>JAAXUD010000473.1 GCA_013336205.1 Lentimicrobium sp.
AAGAAATTATCCTCCGGAAGCTGCAGAAGCGTATAACAGGCTATTAAGTGATTCCTTCACTGATCTGGAAGCCAAAAGGCTGATTTCAATGGCTGTGCAGGTGGAGATATTCAGGCTTATGCGTTACGGCGAAGCTTTTAACCACGCCAGGTATATAGGAAACCTCCACGGATTACCTGATCTGCCGGATATTGACTGATTAAATTAACTTGTAAGACGGTTTCTTTTTAGCCTTTTTACCAGGTTGCTGAATGAAGTCGAAGCATTACTTTTTACTTTTTACTTTAGACTTTTTACTTTTTACTTTGAGTCCCCTCCGAAAACTCCATTTTTGACACCATCCCGATAGCTATCGGGACACTAAAACTCACCAAATTTAATATATTGATATACAATATTTTGTGTAACCTGCCTGCCGCAGGCAGGATTAGTGTTTTGGCCCCGCCCACCGCATACTGCGGGGCAGGCGCTGTGGGGGTGTCAAACCTACTTTTGTGACTTTTCGGAGCAGGCTCAAACTTTGAGCTTTGAACTTTGAACTTTGAGCTTTAAACTTTTTACTTTTTAAGCTTCGACTGCGCTCAGCTCATCGCTTTAGACTTTTTACTTCCTCCCTTCCCCCCGTTTACCGCCTGTTTTCCTGCGTTTACCGATTTTCACTGGATTGTAGCATTCATTTTGGTCTACATTTGTCGAAAAAATAAGGTAATAATAATTAAATCTTATCAGAAAATGGAAACCTTTAACAACAAACACAAATTGATTAAACCTCAGCATCAGTTTAAAACGATGGTGGTCGGTGTTCTTATTGCTACTTTTGGTTTTCTCTATATGTTACACAATATGGAGGTAATCGACCGCTCTACCTGGCGGATAATATTCTCCTGGCCAATGCTGCTCGTTGCGCTTGGCATCGTAAACCTTGCTGAACGTAAAATCGGATGGGGCGTGGCGCTGCTGTCAGTTGGACTGCTATTTCTGGCTGATCGCTATTATGATTTGCCCTATAACCTTTATCAACTTTTATGGCCGGTCATCATCATTATCGTTGGGATCAGCATCATTTTTTCCAATTCGTTCAAGGCATTGAGGATAAGAAGGCACAGGCCTGATGTTATTTCATCCAACGGAGATTTAATTGATGAAGCGGCTGTTTTCGGCGGAAATGAACGCTCAGTTCACTCTCAGAATTTCAGGGGCGGTGAGATAGTCGCCATCTTCGGTGGTACAAAAACCGATCTGACACAATGCCAGCTTGCTGCAGGAGAAAACGTACTTGAATTAACCGCAATCTTTGGCGGCGCAGAGCTTATAGTGCCCAACGACTGGAATGTAAAACTGGAAATGACCAGCATTTTCGGAGGGTTCAGCGATAAACGCCGGAATACAAGCGTTGACTTCAACAAAACACTCATTATTAAGGGTACCTGTATATTTGGAGGTGGAGAATTGAAAAGCTACTAACCCGATAACTGGTTTATTATGTTCTCAGGAATGAAAAATAACAGCCTGCTGACCGCCTATGCAGTTGCCTGGTTGTCCGTAGCAGTTGTACATTATATTATAGTCAGCACACAGCTTGGTGTCGGCATTTCAATTGCCATTGCAGAAGCAATTGTTTTCAGTTTGCTTTTCGCCTTGCTGGGCATTGGGTTGTGGTTTATTGTTAAGTTTTCTGATTTTGAGAAACTAAACCGTCAGGAGATGATCCTGCGCCATGCAACCAGCAGTACAGTTACTTTACTGCTATGGTTTGGAGGAAGTTATATAATATTAGGCTTCATATCCAATCATGATCCTGACTATATCCAACAGTTGAATGATACAATGATGGTCAGAATAATGGCGGGTCTGTTGCTCTATATTATTATGATCATTGTTTTTTACCTGTTGATTAATAACCAGAATCTGAAACAGCGGAAAGCCCGGGAAGAGGCGCTGCAACACCTGCTTCATGAAAGTGAGTTAAATTCGCTCCGCGCCCAGATTAAACCACATTTCCTGTTCAACAGCCTTAATTCAATCAGCGCGTTAACCATCACCAATCCTGAAAAAGCCCAGGAGATGATCATCAACCTGTCAGAGTTTATGCGTTACTCGCTTAACCTGTCAGACAATAAAATGAGCACCCTTAAACAGGAATTATACCACTTGCGCCTTTACCTTGAAATTGAAAAAGTGAGGTTTGGCGGACGGCTTAAAATTGAAGAAGTAATCAGTGACACCATATTGGAATGGCCGATACCGCCAATGATCCTTCAACCGCTGGTAGAGAATGCTGTTAAGCACGGGGTTTATGATACGCCGGGCGAATCCTTTGTCAGGATTGAAGGTGTGCAGGCCAATGGCTGGCTTGAGATCACGGTAACCAACAATTTCGACCCCTCGCTTCCCGGCAAACGGGGCACCGGAACAGGGCTGTCCAATGTTATGAAAAGGATGCAGATGGTTTACAACATGACCAATCTGGCAAAAATCTCCAAAAACGAAAATACATTTGAAGTTAAACTGAAATTTCCAGGCAATGACAAAAATCAAGGTATTAATAATTGACGATGAACCTCCTGCACGCGATATAATCAGGCATTACCTTTCAGGGGATCCGGATATAGAGATAGCTGGTGAATGCGAAAACGGGTTCGAAGCATTAAAGGGGATCAATGATCTGAAGCCTGATCTTATTTTCCTGGATGTGCAGATGCCGAAGATTACCGGTTTTGAACTGCTCGAACTTCTGCCGGATCCGCCACAGATTGTTTTTACAACTGCTTACGATGAGTTTGCTATCAAAGCATTTGAAATGAATGCGGTAGATTACCTGCTGAAGCCATTTGCCAAAGTCCGCCTGTATCAGGCAATCGAAAGGGCACGGCAGCGGCTGTTAACTCAAAAAAAGAGCGATCAGCAGGAAATTGAAGGGCTTAAAGCAAAACTCGATGATACCAGCGGCGAACTTGACCGGGTAGTTACAAGGCTTGGAAGTAAAATTGTGGTTATCCCTGTCGATAAAATATGGTACATCGAAGCACAGGATGATTATGTGATGGTCTACTCTGAACTCGGGAGTCACCTGAAAGAGAAAACCATGAAATATTTCGAGTCCCACCTGGCTCCCCAGGGATTTATCCGCATACACCGCAGTCACCTGGTAAATGTAAATCAGATATTGTCAGTTGACCTGTATGGAAAAGATACCCACCTGGTTAGTTTGAAATGCGGAGCAAAACTTAAGACCAGTGCAGAAGGGTATAAGAGGCTGAGGGAGTTGTTGTAATAAGATTTTAATTGCCTGAAAGTGAGCCTGCCAGAATTCTTTGCAGGCTTTTTCCTTTTTTTATTTAAAAATAATTGAATAAAAGTTGGAGTTGTGAAAATAATATTTACTTTTGCAGCCGCATTTGAAAGGAAGTAATTGATTATAACTTTCTGAAAAGCACAA
>JAAXUD010000474.1 GCA_013336205.1 Lentimicrobium sp.
GTTTGAATTAAGGCCTCAGTTTGTAAACGGCTATGAAGCAGGTATTAACCTTGGATTGTTTGACAACAGGATTGATTTTGACTTTACCTGGTACTATAAATATTCATTTGACCAGATTTTAAATCTTCCTGTGCCGGTAAGTTCGGGGGCTTATGATATTACGATAAACACAGGTGAACTCTCCAATAAGGGATATGAGTTTATTATAAACACGATTCCGCTTCAAACTTCGAAATGGATTGTAAAAGCCGGATTGAATCTTTCGAGAAACCGGAATTACATTGTGGGCCTGGGAGGTTATTCTGACACCTATCACCTGGCTGATATCTGGGGTTTAAACGGGCCTTCCATGGATTTATATGAAGGTTCAGAGTATGGAACGATAACCGGATACGATTATGTTTATGATGCCAGTGGAAACCGGATTCTGAATGACGAAGGCACAAAATATGAGATTACAGACACCCGCGTACCTATCGGAAATGCATCACCTGATTTCCTGGCTGGCTTTACTACTGAAGTTATCTACAAAAACTTCAGGTTAAGTGCCCTGGTAGATACAAAATGGGGCGGTGATATTTATTGTGGTTCCTATGTGATTGGTTTACAAACAGGTCAAAGCCCTTCAACCTTGCTTGAACGTGATGGTGGCGGCTTGCCTTATACCGACCCCGATGGCAATGTAAGAAATGTTGGCGTTATTCTGGATGGCGTTTATGCAGATGGAACTCCCAATGATAAAGTGGTTCATTATCTCTACAAATACCTCCCGAATGCCGGCGGTTGGGGCAAATTTGTGTCAACTCCCGGAATTATTGAAAACACCTGGGTAAAAATGCGGGAAATTTCATTGAGTTACACACTTCCGCAGAGTATCCTCAAAAAAATTAAAATTTTCCAGAGCCTTTCATTCTCGGTTGTTGGACGTGATCTTTTCTATATCTACACCACACTCCCCGACAATATCAATCCGGAAGGTATAATGGGATCAGGCAATGCCCAGGGATTTGAATGGGCTTCCTTTCCGGGAGTACGGTCATTTACTTTCGGCGCAAATGCAACTTTTTAAACCTTTGGTTTAGATCACTGAATTGAGGATTAAACAGCTTTAACTATGAAAATCAAAATGAAAATACCTGGCCTTTATATCATTCTTCTGCTTACAGTATTGCTGGCTTCCTGCAGGAAGGATTTTGAAGAAATAGACACCAATCCGCAAGGCTTTACCACCGCGAGCGATGGTTCATTGTTTAATGGAATCATTCAGTCACTGGTTCTGACCGGGAATGAGCAATTTTATATTAACAATGAAATCCTATATAAGCAAACACAGCAGGCTGCACTAACCTCGGCCTCCTGGGGCAATTATACCATCGGCACAGAGGATATCTGGGCCAATTACTACAAATCATTACCTTCATTCAGGGAGTTAAAAAAAAGGTTTGATACATATTCCCCATCCCCTTCTGTAACAAACATGGAGGCAATGCTCAGGATAACCCTGGCCTATAAAACATTTAAGCTGACCGATCTTTTCGGGGACATTCCCTATTCTGAGGCTGGTTATGGTTTTCAGGACCTGACTTATCTGCATCCAAAATATGATAGTCAGCGTGATATCTATCTTTCATTACTGGGAGATCTTGAATGGGCTGCAGAGAATATAAACGACACCACAGACAGGGTTGAGCCGTTTGTCACATTTGCTTCATTCGACAAGCTATTCAACGGGGATTTGAAAATGTGGAGGAAGTTCGCAAATTCTATGCGTTTGCGTTACGCAATGCGTATGTCAGAAAAAGAGCCTACGATCGCCGGAGAAATTATCAAAGATATCATTGAGAATAATTTACCAGTGCTGGTTGGATATGATTTTACGAGTTCAGTTCTCGAAAGTGCCTGTCTCTGGCCTGCGGCCAACGGATTTACCAACAGTAGCGTCAGCTGGTCGTTTCGGGAGCATAACGGGCTCAGAATGGGTTCTAATATCTGGCATCAGTTTTCAGGCAGCGACGAACCCGATGGAAGTGGTATCTTTGATCCCAGGGCCTACATTTTCTTTGAAGGTGATGAAACTGATAAATGGGTGGCTTTCCCGCAGGAGCCAGAATCAGGCACCCCATCCTCACAAGGCCTCCCCTATGGAAGCCACCGGGATGACAGGGACAATTATCACATTAAAAGCAATGTTAATTATTCGCCTTTCAACTTTTTTGTAATTGCGGATGAAAACTTTATGCCAATTATACTGATGACCAGTGCCGAGGTACATTACTTAAAAGCAGAAGCATACTTCAGGGGAATTGGCGTGACTATGGACAGGGATATGGCTGATATTGAGTATATGAACGGTTTGAATACTTCCGTCGAATGGTGGGTTGATCTGTCTGAAAAACTAAAGTTGCCTTTATCTGGAGTTGGATTTGAAGAAAAGATCTCCATTCCGTCAAATCTGAATGTGGCCTCCGTTCTTAATCATTTTGGATCATGGAACGCTACCACCGATGATGAGTTTTTAGGCTTTATATATACCCAACGCTGGATTGATGCTTTCAGGCAGCCCTGGGAGGCATATGCGGAAGTACGTCGCACTGGTCTGATACACAGAGAAGGAGCTCCTGTTGCTCACTTCAGGTTGCCTTATCCACCCTCTGAAGCCCAATATAATACTGAAAACTGGAACAAAGCCAAAGCAGTTCAGGGAGGCGAAGAACCAGATGTTAAACTATGGTGGATACCCTGAAAATTATGAGCATAAATCGAATATAATATCCTGATTGGCATACAAAACATTGGAATTCAATTATTAATAAACAAAACCATAAAACGATGAAACAGATTTACTTTAAAACGAAGTTGATTATGGTACTTCTGATGCTTGCGGCTTCATTCGGCTTAAAGGCACAGACAAATCAGTACCTGCATTTCGACATGGTCGATGATTATGTTGCACTCGAAAATGGCTCTCAGTATCTAGCCAATTCGCCCGGAATGACAATAACCGGCTGGTTTTATGAAGATCAGTTATCCTATGGACAAGGGCTAATGGGTTTTCGCGGAACACAGGGCTTTTACCTGATTGAACTGGCAGATGGTAAAGTTGAATGCAGGTTTATTAATTCAGCCAACACCCTGTTTGAGTTTGTAGCTCCGGCCAATACAATAATTCCTCAAGTGTGGCAGCACTTTGCCTGGGTCTATGATGGCACTGCCGTAAAACTATACGTGAACGGCAATTTAAAAGGCAGTAAAGCCGCCAGTGGCTCATTCAACTCGACTACAATTCCATTTGCCATTGGAAGAAGTATTGCCGGTGGTGGTCTGAATTTTTACTGGGGAGGTCGAATTGACGAAGTTACGGCCTGGTCCAAAGCCCTCTCGCAGGCTGAGATTCAGGATATGATGCTCAATGAACTTACAGGAAACGAAGCAGGTCTTC
>JAAXUD010000475.1 GCA_013336205.1 Lentimicrobium sp.
GTGGCTGTTGCAGTCATCGGGGAGCATCCTTACGCAGAAGGCGCCGGCGATCGTACTTCACTGAATATTGAAACAGCAGATGTCAACCTGATAAAAAGCCTGAAGGAAAAAGGAATCCCGGTTATTGTCGTATTGGTTTCCGGCCGTCCCATGATTATTGGCGAATTGCTGCCCTACACCGATGCCTTTGTGGCTGCCTGGTTGCCCGGAACAGAAGGTGGTGGTGTGGCCCAGGTGCTGTTCGGCGATTATCAGCCGACAGGCAAACTCACCCATACATGGCCACGAACAATGAGCCAGATACCAATAAATTATGGTGATGCCGGTTACCAGCCACTTTTTGAATACAAACACGGACTTCAGGGTTTTCCAACGACCACTACCAGTGAAATGCTGTTGCCATATGCAGCCTTGTTGAATGAGACTGGCGATAAGGTTGTGCTGAGCCTGTCAGGCAAAATAACCGGATTCAACACCAGCGTCCAGGATTTCAGTCTGAAAGTGAATGGCGTAATACAATCTGATATCATTACAAGTATTAATATTTCAACAATTGATTCCAGTATGCTGGAAATATTACTGAATCATCCACTGGAAGGGGCCAGTAATGATGTGTCCATTTCCTACTCAGGCGCAGGCATCACCTCCCAATCGCTTATACTTGGAATGTTCAGCGACTTTTTTGTTTACAATGCAATGGTTGACTACGGAACGCCGGTTACAGTTCCCGGAAAGGTGGAAGCTGAGGACTACTTCGAAATGTCAGGAGTTGGCACCGAGGCCTGCTCCGACATTGGCGGAGGACTGAATGTGGGCTGGATTGAGAATGGAGATTATATGAAGTATTATATCCGGGTACAGGCTTCGGGCAACTATCAGGTAACGGCACGCATTGCGGGATTTAATGCCGGCAATCTGCATTTGGTTTTCAATGAAACCCAGGCTGAACAAATCGCTTTTACCGCGACAAGCGGCTGGCAGAACTGGCAGGACTTCAGCACCACTATATACCTGGATGCCGGTGATTATGTAATGAAAGCATTTGCCAATACCGCTGGCTTCAATATCAATTATTATAATTTCACCCAGCTTACCGGAATCAGTGAGCCCCAACACGGAATTTCATCCATAACACTCAATCCGAATCCTGTAAGTGATCATTTTCAATTAAACTTTTTCGCTCAGCGACATCAGCAAATAAAGATCGGATTGTATGATATGGCGGGAAAACAGGTTCAGCCGCTGTTTGAAGGCAGCGTCAACCAGGGACAAAACGAATTTCAATTGAATCCGGATGCTAAACTTCCTGACGGGATGTATTTTATTGAGATAAGAGAAGAAAGCACCCGGCATTTTCGCAAACTGATTATCGCAAAAAATTAAAGAAGTATGGTCGCATCAGAAAATAAGATGCGACCACACTTTGGGTTAAAAGTTAAGACGCGGCCCAACCATAGAAATTGGATGCCGGAATATTGGTTTCGACAGGTATAATAATGCAATGATGGAAGCCTGCCAGCAAAAAACAAAGCAGTCCACAACCCTACCCCTCCCCTGTTTAGAAAAGGCCGGGAGGGGGTATTACTCTTCCTTCCTGATCACCTCAATGGTAAAATTAGCAGCCAGCGCAGCCAGGGCGCCAATGGCAGCAAGCACCGGTAGCAACAGGGCACCAATTAAGCCCACTGTAACCGGAATTTCAAGGTAAACTTTACCTTCTTCATTTTTGATTATGATCCGGGAGATATTTCCCTGGTGAATCAGTTCTTTGATTTTAGCGAGCAGGTCTTCGCCTTTGACTTTAAATTCGTTGTTGGTTTCCATGATTAAGTTTTTAAAAGAATCGCGCATGAGATTTGGCAGAACCGTAAAAAAAAATTGCGTCTTTGCGTCTCCGCGTGAAACACATCAGAACATCAAAAGTCCGTTATCTATTAAACGCAAAAAAGCATCACCGGTTACACACCGGCAATGCTTTCCAGTATAAATTATTAACCCTGGAGTTATAGTCCCGAACTGATCAGGAAGGTAGTAGCAAAAGCAACGATGGCATAGAGTTCAGGGAAAACGGCCAGCACCATGGTTTTACCAAATACGTCGTACCCCTGGGCAATACCGGCGATACCATTGGCACAAACCCGGCCCTGCATAATGGCTGAAATCAGACCTACCAAACCGAGGGCAAAACCTGCTGCCAGGATGGCGATACCCTGTAATATGGTTATTTCAGGAACAAGAACACCAGAGCTATTGATAATAAAGAAGCCGGCAAAACCATAGAGCCCCTGGGTACCCGGAAGTGCACTGAGCAGCATATAGCTACCAAAAGCATCGTCTTTCTTCTTTAAGGCACCTACGGTTGCATTGCCTCCGATAACTACACCGATAGCACTACCAGTGCCGGCCAATCCCACCATCAGGGCTATTCCGATGTAAGCAAGAATAATTGCAGTTGACATAATAATTCTCCTTTAATTGTTATTGTTTGTTTATGATTGAGTTTACTTTGATAATTGTTCAGTTTTTACTGTTGAGTACCGTGTCATTAGTTTCTTTGTTGAGCCGCGTTCTCTTCAGTTGTGCCATTCAGGCTTAATTATTTGAAAATGGGTTGTATTTCTTTCCGCCACCCACAAAACCGGCGTTCTTGTAAAACTCGACAAAAGTCAGACGCATGGGATGTACAAAAGATCCCAGCCCCGCCAGCATCAGGTTGGCTCCATGGCCAACCACCATTACAATAACAAATAATATTGGCCCTAATACCGGAATGGAATCAAGCAAAGGCAATGAAATGCTGTTGATCACAAATCCGAGAATCCCACTGGAAGCACCCAATGCAAAAAGGCGGATGTATGACAAGGTATCACCAAAGATACCGGTAATGATTCCATAAAGATCCCAGACACCCTTGCCTAACCTTCCAAAAATCCCCAGGTTGGGGTCACTCCACAATACAATCATGGCCAGGCTGAGGTACAGAAATATTTTTGAAATCATCCCGCCTTGTTTAACCAGGGCGATATCGAGCAAGGCCAGCACTCCGATTATGATACCCAGAGGCGAAACCGCGTAGGCAAAGCCAAACTGCCTGTATTTTGAATAGGCCTGAATACCCAACCCGAACAGAATCTGGAAGAGCCCGATGGCCAGGGCAAGGTAAAATATCTGCTGATCGCTTAGCATCATACCTCTTAGTGAGCCAAACAGGGGTATTTTTTCCATATCAAACCCTGCAATGGTACCGGTAACTACGCCGAAAAACAGAGTGGCTATGCCTAAATAAACTGCCAGCGTAAGGAAAGGGCGGATGGCCGGCGCAACCCGTTTTTTCATAAAAATGCCTATCAGCACCAGCAGCAGACCATAGCCAACATCGCCCATGCAAAACCCAAAAAACATCATAAAAAATGGGGCAAAGAAGGGCGTCAGA
>JAAXUD010000476.1 GCA_013336205.1 Lentimicrobium sp.
TCCCAACAACCCAACCGGATATTTATACAGCAAAGAAGAATTATTGCAGTTGCGTGAACTGGTGCTTAAACACGACCTCTATCTTTTTGCAGATGAAGTATATCGCGAGTTTTGCTACGATGGAAACAAACATTTTTCAGTAATGAATCTTGAAGGCCTGGATGAACATGCAGTTCTCATTGATTCTGTGTCTAAACGTTACAGCGAATGTGGTGTGAGGATTGGTGCCCTGATTTCGAAAAACAAGAAACTGATGGCGACCGCACTTAAATTTGCCCAGGCCCGTCTGAGCCCGCCTTCGCTTGGTCAGGTGATAGGGGAGGCCTCACTTGCAACACCTGCCTCTTATTTTAAAGAAGTATATGATGAGTATATTTCACGCAGGAACCTGGTGATTGAAGAACTTAACAGAATTCCAGGCGTTTTTGCTCCATTGCCCAAAGGCGCATTTTACTCTGTGATCAGTCTTCCGATTGACGACGCGGATATTTTCTGCCAATGGCTGCTCGAAGATTTTGAATATGAAAAACAGACCGTGATGTTAGCTCCGGCTACCGGTTTCTACGCTACACCCGGTCTTGGTAAGAATGAGGCAAGAATTGCCTATGTACTCAAAAAAGAAGACTTGAAAAACGCGGTAAAATGTCTTGAAGAAGCCTTAAAGGTTTATCCGGGAAGAAAATAGAAACTCATTCCCAAAATATAAAAAGGAGACCAAGCGGTCTCCTTTTTTTGTTTAAAAGTCATGATACAGCAAATACTTCTCTCTTATTTTCCCGAAATCTTCCAAACCTTGCTGCCAGGATGCCTTTATCTCATCTTCTGAAAAATCAGCCCTGATTTGCAGTTGCAACTCATCAGTGCCAGCCAGTTTATTGAAGAAAGAGGTAAAAAACTTATCCTTTTCAGGATATGATTTATACATCAGAATCAACCACTTAAGACTAATTTCAGGATTCTTTAAAAATTCAGGAACCTCATTTCTAAGATTAAAACCGGAGCATTCAATTCCTTTATATAGAGGATTTAAACTTGCTCCAATGCGGCTTTCAGGAATAAACGTATAATTACCCCCTGTAAAACCTGGAAATCCTATTATACTAAACGGAAAATCTGTTCCACGGCCGACACTTACGATCGTACCTTCGAATAAACAAAGAGAAGGATAAAGATAAACTGACTCCATATCAGGCAAATTTGGGGAAGGTCTGACAGGTAAGTTGTAATGCTTCCTGTGTGCGTATCCCGACATTTCAATCCAGCTTAAATCGCATTGCTGACTGCATTTCAACCAACCTTCTCCAGCCACCATCCGGGCATATTCAGCCATAGTCATACCATGTACGACCGGTACAGGATGCATTCCGACAAATGAACTGAATTCAGGTTTCAGCACAGGTCCGTCAATGTAAAAGCCATTGGGATTAGGCCTGTCAAGCACAAGAAGCGGGATATTGCTTTCAGCACAAGCCTCCATAACCAGGGTTAACGTGGAAATATAAGTGTAAAAACGTGCCCCGACGTCCTGAAGATCAAATATCAGAAGGTCAATACTTTCCAGATCACCTGACGTTGGTTTTCGGTGATCACCATACAGGGATATAATCGGTAAACCCGTCTTGCTGTCAATATTGTCATTGACATGCTCTCCAGCCTCAGCCTGTCCCCTGAAACCGTGCTCAGGTGAAAAAACTTTTACGACATTAAAACCTGCTGAAAGCAAACTGTCAACCAGATGAATTTCACCAATTAAAGATGTTTGATTGGCAACAATACCAAGCCTTTTCCCCGTCAGTTGATCAAAATAATGCCTGGTTCTCTCGGCTGCAGGTTTAATCGAAGGTTTAAAAATCTGGATGTCAGCATTTTCACTTTTTGAAGGTGCGGTTATAGGTTGTGTCTTCTGAAAACGTCTTGACTGAGTGCAGGAAGTAAATGCAATTGAAATTAGTAGAATTATTATACCTGAGTAACGCATCAACATTTATTTGTTAGAAGTTTATCTTATCGCAAAATTACGCGTAATCAGTTAACTTTGCAGCAAAGTAATATGATTTGAACTACGAGTATTTCATTAGCCGCCGCATTCGCTCAAAAGAAGGAAGTTCCTTTTCGAAACCTATCGTTAAGGTTTCAATTGCCGGTATCGCACTCGGATTAGCGGTTATGCTAATTTCCGTTGCAATTCTGCAGGGATTTCAGACACAGGTGCGCGACAAGGTTTCCGGTTTTGGTGGTCATATTCAGATCACAGGTTTTGATTCAAATAATTCATATGAACCAACGCCTATTGATAAAAACGAAGCTAAAATTGATAAAATTGAACGCATACCCGGAATTTTAAATGTTCAGGAATTTGGTTTGAAAGCCGGAATCGTTAAAACAGAAAATCAAATTGAGGGCATCGTTTTAAAAGGTGTCGACAGCCTCTACGACTGGAGTTTCTTAAAAGAAAGATTGCTGGAAGGCTCGGTGCCTGATAATAAAGATACTGTTGCCGGAGATGAAATACTGATTTCAGAAAAACTGGCGAATGCGCTGGGCTTTAAAACCGGTGATGACCTGAGGATGTATTTCATTATAGATAATACAGCCAGGGGTAGAAAATTCAGAATAAGCGGTATATACAATACCGGCCTTGCTGAGTTTGATGAAATGTATGTATTCGGAGATATCAGACATATAAGAAAACTGAACGGGTGGAATGATAACCTTGTTTCCGGCATTGAGATTAACATCAGGAATTTCGACGAACTTGATGCAATTGCATTAGATGTTTACAATATTATCGGTTATAAATTAAATACGCAGACAATCAGGCAAATTTATCCTCAAATATTTGACTGGATTGAAATACAGGATCTCAATGTGTTGATAATTCTGATTTTAATGGCGCTGGTTTCCGGCATTACCATGATTTCGACCTTACTGATCCTGATCCTTGAACATACGCGCGATATTGGAATGCTTAAAGCAATGGGCTCAACAAATGCAAGTATCCGGAAAATATTTATCTATGCATCTGTAAACATCACATTTTATGGGTTGTTGTGGGGAAATGGGGTATCATTGTTGTTGATTTTTCTGCAAAAAACCTACGCCTTTATTCCGCTGCCTGCCGATTCGTATTTTGTTTCTTCTGTCCCGGTTTCAATTGGGCTACCGGCAATTTTAGTAATTAACCTCTCAACTATTTTAGTCTGTACAGTAATGATGGTTATTCCTTCACTTGTTGTCAGATATATTTCCCCCGTAAAAGCGATAAGGTTTGAATAAAAAAAAAGCCCTTCCTGCAATTCTCTCAGCCTCCTGATTATAAAAAGAAATCCGCAAACATTCAGCAGAATGATTGCGGATTATATAATTATTAAAAAACTACAGTGCTATTACAGCATTTTGAGAATCGCCCAACCCACTGGAAATAT
>JAAXUD010000477.1 GCA_013336205.1 Lentimicrobium sp.
ATTATTGATCAGAATTTCAATATTTCTATCCTGGAATCTGGAGTAGACTTCAGCAGCAGATTGAGGCCGTGAAAGGTCACAAACCATTGTTTCTACGCTGACGTTGTAAGAAATGGTCAAAAACTGCCTGGCATCAGATAACCTGGTTTCATTAACATCAATCAGCACAAGGTTAAGGCCGTCCGAAGCCAGAAGTTTCGAAAATTCAAATCCGAATCCTGATGCTGCCCCGGTAACGAGCGCAGATTTACCCTTTAAAGACATCATAATAGTCCGTAATGGTAGATTTTATGCAAGTTAATGAAATAAAACAGAATTTCATAATTTTAAACGTATTTATTTATCGGGTATTTAATAAAGATCATTTTTTAAAGGGAATCGTATATTTTTCTGAAAAAATATGCCTTATATTTGTTCAAACATCAAAACCCCATCCTATGCCAATGATTATTTTTCTCGTCCTTGTCGCGGTTATCGTCTTCTGGCTGATCAGCATCTACAATACGATGGTCAGATTGCGCAACCGGCGTGAAAATGCCTTTGCCGATATCGATGTTCAACTGAAGCAGCGCCACAACCTGGTACCCCAACTGGTTGAATCGGTGAAAGGTTATGCAACGCACGAGCGTGAATTGCTGATGAAGATAACCGAGGCACGCAGTGCTGCCATGAATGCCTCCGGTATCAATGAAAAGATCGCTGCGGAACAGACACTGAGTTCAGCCTTGCAGGGATTAAAAGTTGCAGTTGAGAATTATCCTGATCTGAAAGCAAATCAGAATTTCCTTCAGTTGCAGGAAGAACTCAGCGATATTGAAAACAAACTGGCTGCAGCCCGACGGTTTTTCAATACTTCAACTACGGAGTATAACAATTCAGTAGAAACCTTTCCGGCTAACCTGATTGCCACCAGCTTCGGGTTTACCCGCGCCACTTTTTTTGACCTGGGAACTGAAGGTCGTCAGACCCTTGACCAACCGCCCACCATTAAGTTCTAAGGCTGAATGAAAGTAATCGGGATACAAAGTCAGATCAGAAAGAATAATTTTCTATCTGTGGTACTTTTAATAGCCTTCCCATTGTTGTTGCTTGCGATGATTTATACCATACTGTTGTTTGGTTTGTCGCAAAACCAGTCGGAGGCAACGGCCGGATTTTTAACAGCAGCGCCTTATGTGCTGGCTGGCACCGGCCTTTGGTTCCTGATCGCCTGGATGTTTCATGCATCCATTGTACGCATGGCTACCGGCGCAAAGCCATTGGAGCGCAGAGAAAATAAGCGGGTTTATAACCTTCTGGAGAATCTTTGCATCACCCAGGGTATGCCAATGCCTTCAATTTACCTGATCGAAGATGATTCGCTCAATGCTTTTGCCAGTGGATTGAGCCCGCGCTTTTATTCCATTTCCCTTTCCAGGGGAATTATAAACCAACTGGATGATAATGAACTGGAGGGCGTGCTGGCACATGAACTGACCCATATTCGTAACCGGGATGTGCGGGTGCTGATAATTTCCATCATCTTTGTCGGGATATTCTCATTTATTGCTGAAATGGCATTTCGCAGCCTGCGGTTTGCTTCCGCAGGAAGAAGCAAAAACGGGAAAAACATGGGAGCGGTGATTCTTTTGGCGGTGGTGGTTTCAGCGGTATGTTACCTGATTTCAGTGTTGCTGAGGTTCGGAATATCCCGTTCGAGGGAGTACCTGGCCGATGCCGGTGCTGCTGAACTTACCCGCAATCCCCGGGCGCTGGCAAATGCGTTGAAGAAAATAAGGCAAGACCCGGCGATTGAAGCGGTACAAAGCCGTGATGTAGCGCAATTGTTTATCGACAATCCCAAACCTTCTGCCCATGGATTCTCCTGGGATAACCTGTTTGCAACCCATCCACCAATTGAACAACGGATTGAAATACTGGAGAATTTTATAGTTGGGGGATGAAGTTAACCTGGTCATTGCTAATGGAGTTGTTTTGTGAAGAAAGATTACAATATATTTTGTTCCATTATTGGCAATGACCGCAGGTTTTTGCCCGCAATAAAGCGATGCAGGCGTAAACTGCTGAAAATCAGTAAAATTTATACAGATTCTAAATAAGAGGTTAAGTATTTGGAAAACAAATCAATACATTCTTATTTAGACAGTTTTACACATATTAAAATATGCATATAACTGATAAACAGATATATATGAGTAATGCCAATAGCGTTCAAAACCAACAGGTGAACGCCTAAACTATCTAATTTTGCACAACGTTCGCAACTATCTATATAGTTGGTTGCGATAAATATATAACAGTTCAAAAAGCACTTCCCGCATGGCAACATCACGAAGGCAGTTTATAAAAATAGGCGCATTGGGCGCCGGGAGTCTGGCGTTGGCCGGCTCTTCCTTTCATCTGGCAAAAGGATCATCGATCCTTGATAAAATTTCCGGTACAAGCGAAAGAGGTCCCTTGCGGACACCGACCTACTGTGAGATCTGCTTCTGGCAATGTGCCGGCTGGGTCTACAAGGATGACGAAGGCAATCTGCAGAAAATTATCGGCAACGAGGAGGATCAGCATTGTAACGGACGCTTCTGCCCCCGGGGCACAGGAGGCATCGGACAATACAACGACGAAGACCGGCTAAAAACACCACTTATCAGGATCAGTAAAGATGGTAAGGATTCCTTCCGTGAAGCAAGCTGGGACGAAGCCCTGGATTTCATTGCCGGTAAAATGAAGAAAATCGCCAAAGAACATGGGCCCGAGTGTGTGGCCTTGTTCACTCATGGTTCAGGCGGTGCTCATTTCGGGCATATGTTGAAAGCTTTCGGTTCGGCATCCATTGCAGCTCCCTCATTTGCGCAATGCCGGGGCCCGCGTGAAGTAGGTTTTCTTACCACTTTCGGTGATATCATCTATTCACCCGAGCGCATCGATATCCGCGATACCCGCTGTATGGTGCTGATTGGCTCCCACCTCGGTGAAAATATGCACAATGGGCAGGTTCAGGAGATGTCGGATGCCATCGACAAAGGCGCCACCATCATAACAGTTGATCCCCGGTTTTCTACTGCAGCAAGCAAATCAAAATACTGGCTGCCAATAAAACCGGCTACCGACATGGCTCTTTTACTGTCGTGGATAAATGTGATTATCGAAAATGAATGGTACGACAAGGATTATGTTGCACGCTATACCCATGGATTTGAAGAATTAAAGGAGCATGTAAAATCATATACACCGGAGTGGGCCTATGGAATTACCACCATTGATCCCAATATTATCCGCGAGACAGCCCGCGAAATGCACAATGCTTCACCTTCTGTGATCATTAATCCGGGAAGGCATGTTACCTGGTATGGCGACGACACCCAACGACTGAGGGCAGTAGCCATATTGACTGCTTTGCTTGGTTCATGGGG